>NZ_JACSLL010000008.1:120090-129735 GCF_018618135.1 Exiguobacterium sp. s28
AAGGTGATCAAAGCGTAGTATCTCTGTACTGTGATATTGCTGGATCCATTCTTGAAGTCGCATAAGGAGAACCCCTTTTTAGTTCAAGTTGAACTGAACCCTGAATGATAGACACTTGATAAAAAGTGCTCATTCAGGTTTTTTTGCGTGCGGTCGAATCGATATAATGAACCTATTCATACAAACGGGGGAACGCATCCATGAGTAAAATCATCTTCAACGAACATCAGATCAGGCAGCTTGAGTTAAATCCGAACGTAGCGTCTGTCTCGGACCGGTCGATCCAGTACACGGGCGACTTCAAGGTTCGGGCCGTCCTTGAGAATCAGGAAGGGAAGGGTCCTTCCCAAATCTTCGAAGAGGCCGGTTTCGACCTGACGGTGATCGGGCGTGTGAAGGCGAAGTCTGCCTTGGAACGCTGGCGCAAAACCTATCAAACCTATGGCACAGAGGGACTGTTGACCGAACGTCGCGGGAAATCGAACGCAGGCGGCGGGCGTCCGAAGCAGGATGACTCGCTCGAACGACGACTCGCCAAGGCCGAGGCGCGCATCAAATATCTGACGGCGGAGAACGAACTGCTAAAAAGCTCGAGGAGCTCGAGGGGCGGGCGAAGCGAACCAACTGACACCGACGGAGCGATATCATGTCATCAACACCGTCATCCGGACGTTCCGTCTGAAGAACCTCGTCCGTACACTCTGCGAAATCGCGGGTGTGAGCCGAAGCGGCTACTATGCCTGGCTCAAGCGTGCGGAAAAGGACTCCCTCCGGGAAGAGCGCGACTACGCGGACTATCTTCTCCTGAAGCAGCTCCACGATCGTCGGCACGGGAAAATCGGGTATCGCGGGCTCTATATGGAAGTGCTCGACCTCATCGGATCACCCATGAACCATAAACGCATCCTTCGGCTGATGCGGAAATACGGGATCGTCACAAAAATCCGCACGAAGAACGCATATCGCAAGCTCGCCAAGGCGACACAGGAGCACAGGACGGTCCCGAATCATCTGAACCGTCAGTTCGACCAGGACGAGCCAGGAAAGGTTTTCGTGACGGACATCACCTATCTCCCTACTCGAAAGGGGCAGAACGTCTATCTCTCCTGTGTGAAGGACGTCGCGACACGTGAAATCGTGGCGCACCATCTGTCGACGAGCCTTCACATGGACCTCGTCCTTCAGACGACGAGGAAGCTCGAAGAGCACCTCGACGGGAACTTACATCCTGAGGCGATGATTCATTCGGACCAAGGGTTCCACTATACCCATCCCGCCTATCAATCGCGGATTCGCGAACTGGGGTTGGTCCAATCCATGTCACGTCGTGGGAACTGTCTCGACAACGCACCAATCGAGTCCTTCTTTGGACATCTGAAAGATCATGTCGAGCATCGATCGGCACTGGACCTCAGCGAGGTTCGTTCGATGGTCGACTCCTACATCGCCTATTACAACAGCGAACGCAAACAATGGAACCTAAAAAAGATGACCCCGGAGCAATACCGGAGCCATCTGATCGCCGCATAGGATTCGAGGCACTTTTTATTAAACTGTCCGTAAAACAGGGCTCAGTTCAGCCCCCTCTTATGGGCGTTCCGGACAGCCTCTTCCTTTCAAAAAGAGAGAAAGAATCAATCTGCTTCGAGTATTTTTGTTTCCTTTTGCTCATCAGGGTTTGCATCGCGCCATGTATGCCATGCCAACAGGACGACACCAGAAAAAATGAAAACATCAGCTAAATTAAAAATCGGAAAATCAATGAAGCGAAAATCAAGACTGTCTACAACTTCCCCTCTCAGCAATCGATCATAGAAGTTCCCTAAAGCGCCACCGAATAAAAGGGACAATGCAAAAGAAATTCCC
This sequence comes from Exiguobacterium sp. s28, assembly GCF_018618135.1. Taxonomy (NCBI): domain Bacteria; kingdom Bacillati; phylum Bacillota; class Bacilli; order Caryophanales; genus Exiguobacterium; species Exiguobacterium sp. s28. The sequence goes on from NZ_JACSLL010000008.1 coordinate 121,957, forward strand.
TTATTTTTCTTTCCTTCCGTTTGTAAATAATAAACGATACCCACTACAACAAGCAGCGTTACGATGATAAAAAACCAGCGTTGGCCTTGCAGAATTCCAAATGCTGCACCACTGTTTCGTAGAGAGGTAATGTGAAACACACCCTCCCATAGAGGGATGCTTTGTCCTATTTCTAACCATTTAATAATCGCCGATTTCCATAACTGATCAATGACCAAAACGATGAGCGCAATGACATAGTACAAGGGATATCCTCCTCAATAATTATTCCTTCAGATTATAACACGATATAATAATCAAATGAATGTTTTACTATCGAAAGGAGAATGGACATACAAAATTACAAATATAGGGCGAATTGAGATGCCGGATAATCAATTTACGGCTTAAATGATTTATATATCCGTATTGTACCGACAATTGTCACGAATTGACCCGTTTCTTCAATTGCTGAAAATCCAGTTTCCTTTAACAAAACCCGAATAATGCCTTTAACATGCGGGGAAGTGGTTTCAAATCCGTCTAGGAATTGGACAGGGAGAAATACAGCGCGCATCCATCCGTTTTGCGGCTTCTCAAAATCAAGGAGATGGAACTGGTCGCCCGATTTGAGTACCCGGCGAACTTCCTCAAAGGTTTCCTTCTTCTTCTCCAGCGTCAAATGGTGAATAAATAAACTGGTGAAGACATGGTGGAATAGGTTGCTAGAAAAGGAGAGTTGATCAGAAAAGCCTTCCTCAAAAAGGATAGAATCGACTGGACGTTCTTTCACTTTTTCTTTTGCGATTGCTAAGATTTCCGGATCGGCGTCGACGCCAATCACTTGCACACCGGGTTGCGACTGCTGAAGTAAAAGGGCGAGTGTCCCCGTGCCGCAAGCCAAATCCATTACCCGTTCGCCAGGTTGGAGGGAGGCTTGATGAATCAATTTCATTTTCATCTTTTTTTCTCGCATGCCCCACTCCATCAAAGGATCGTAAAAACGTGTCAGCCAGTGATATTTGAGGGCCGGTATATACGCTTTTTTCTTTTCTTTACTCATGAATACCTCATCCCTTCTTCGAGCCTGCTTTTTTAGTAAGGGCGAAGACGTAATGCTTATTACGAAGCGTGAATAATTCATAGAGTGGCTGTTTTGATTTTTCTCATGCGGTAGCGGTTGTCCCTCTGAAAAGCAGAAAATTTATGCCCTTTACTTTTCAGCAGGGAGCCTCTGGCTCCTTTCTTCTGTTTACCACCTTGGGAGTGAAGTTTTATAAAAACAGCGGACACATAAAAGATGACCGCTGTTTTGCTAGACTGTATCTAATTAAAAGGAGGGCTATCGGGTTTAGTTTCTAGGTAAGCGCTATACAATTTTCCATTCAACCCATCATCACAAACTAATAAAGTCCAAGATGGCAGAAAAAGTTTCATTTTCAATCATGATGTAAATTCCCAGCCCAATAAACACAATCGGAATGATCCATTTCCCGAATTTCTCCAAGGTTTCGGAGACATATCTAAAGGATGCGAGCCGGTATCCGGCGAAGCACCAGACGCTGACCATGATTAAGAAAATGAGCACGGTAACCAACAATTCGTTCATGTTTAAGGTGGAGAAATAGGGAACATAAATCCCGATATTGTCGCCGCCATTAGCGAATGTGATAAAAGCAACACTCAAATAGAGTTTGCTGAACTTTCCGGAGTTCAATGTAGAGAGGATGGCCCCTTCATCTTCGTCATCCCCATTCAGGAACAATTTGATTCCCAAATAAATAGGGATTAATCCAAGCAACCCGACCCATTGATCCGGAATCAGAATAACACCGAATGTCCCCAGCACGCTGAGTAAAACCAGCAGGGAAAAGCCCAAGTATTGACCGATGACGATATCACGTGGCCGGATGGAAGATGGCGTATTGGCCGTGCTTCCCTTCGCTGTTTTCGCTTCGGAAAACAGCAGCATCAAAATAAAAATGTCATCAATATTGGTGACAATAAAGGCACCAATTGCAGATACGATCACTAAAGACAAAACCATCAGCTCCAAAAAAGTTAAAGTCATTTCCTTTGAAGAAAGGGGGACGGGTTTGAATCTTTGAAAGCCTCCCTGGAATCCCTGTCTTCAAAAGAAAAGGTGTACGGTTAACCATGTACTTTCTATTAATCCATTCGCGTTCGAATCCTTTTATAAAAACCTTTCAAACAACACTTGAAACCGACAGAATTAAAGTCGGAGCTTCATCAGCTACTTTTTGCCAAGGCAATTGGTCTGCGGTTTCTTCCATTATTTTTTGCTCAGCATATGAATTGGGTGTCCCATGACACCTTCCGCAGCTTCCATCAATGGCTCCGGCAACGTAGGATGGGCGTGAATCGTCAGGCTGAGGTCTTCGGCAGTCGCTCCGGTCTCAATGGCAAACACAGCCTCGGCAATAAGAGACGACACTTCCGGTCCGACCATCTGGACGCCCAACACTCTTTTTGTCTCTTTCTCGGCCACAATCTGTACAAAGCCATCCGCATCGGAAATAGATAAGGCGCGGCCATTCGCTTGGAACGGAAAGCGACTGGAAACCGTCTCATAGCCCTGTTCTTTTGCCGCTTTTTCGGTTAATCCGGTATACGCAACTTCCGGATCGCTGAAGATAACAAACGGCATCGCTTGAAAATCAATCACGCTTTTTTGTCCGCTTGACACCTCTGCTGCAATCTTACCTTCATAACTCGCTTTGTGGGCCAGAAGGTCACCGCCTGCACAATCGCCGATCGCGTACACGTGATCAACCGTGGTTCGACATTGGTTATTTATCTTGATAAACCCGCGTTGATCCAGTTCCACACCAATATTTTCTAAGCCGATGTTTCCGGTGTTCGGTTTTCTCCCGATCGAAACCAAGCAGTAATCGCCGGTAACGGTTTCTTCTTTGCCATTCACTTGGAACCGGACATTGACTTCTTCACCTGTATTTTCACCGCCTTGGACCATGGCTTTGGTGATGACCGTGATACCCAAATCTTTTAAGTGACGTTTAACCACATTCGTCAGTGCAGAGTCCGTTCCCGGAAGAATGGTATCCGTTCCTTCCAGGATGGTCACTTTGGCCCCGAATTTCGCATAGGCTGTTCCGAGTTCCAATCCGATATACCCGCCGCCAACCACCACGAGATGTTTCGGCACTTCCTGAAGTGTCAAAGCTTCTGTTGACGAGAGAATCCGTTCTTGATCGAACGGCAGGCTTTTCAGTTCGGTCGGCAGGGAACCGATTGCCAGAATCAAATCTTTGTAGGTATAAAGCTGTTCTCCGTCTGCAGTTTTGACTTTTACCTGATGGGATTCCGTCAGGTAAGCTTCCCCGCTAATGACTTCCACACCATTGCCTTTCAGCAAGGTCTGGACCCCACTCGTGAGTTTGTTCACAATGCCGTCTTTCCATTTCACAACTTCCGGCATATCCACTTCCACTTCTCCAGAAACCTTGATGCCCATGGACCCGGCGTGCTGGATATGTTTCACTCGTTCAGAAGCACTGATCAGCGCCTTGGAAGGGATGCACCCGCGGTTCAGGCAAACTCCGCCTAATTCGGCCTTATCCACCAATACCACTTTTCTCCCTAACTGTGCCGCGCGTATGGCCGCCACATAGCCGCCTGATCCGGCTCCTATCACCAATAAATCAAGTTCCTGTTTTGCTTCGTTTGTCATTTCCGTTTCCTCTTTCGGTATTAAATAATTGAAGAAAATCATAATTTCTACTGACCTTTACTTCACAAGCAGAGGACTTTCTGGAACAATATGCTACTTAACGACAAAAGCGCCTCTCTTAATGCTCCATACCCTTTATCTAAAAGATTAAAAGAGAATGTTTAATACATGTGAACAATTACTATGTATTTCAGAAAAGAGCTTTCCATTGGATAGGAAAGCTCTTTTCGTTACTCTTTCACGCGCATCAGCCGTAAGCTGTTTAGCGCAACCAGAAGGGTAGCGCCCATATCGGACATGATGGCGATCCAAAGGGTCAGCCAGCCCGGAATGACCAACAGCAGCGCAATCAATTTGATGCCGATGGCGAACGTAATGTTCGCTTTGATGATATTCAGGGATTTCCGGCTTAACTTCACCGTGAAGGGCAGTTTGCTCAAGTCGTCACCCATCAAGACCACATCAGCGGTCTCCATAGCGGTATCGGTTCCGGCACCGCCCATGGCAATTCCGACAGTAGAAGCAGCGAGTGCCGGAGCATCGTTCACGCCGTCTCCGACCATCGCTACGTTGCCGTATTCAGATCTTAAGTGTTTGATGAAATTCAACTTGTCCTCCGGCATCAGTTCTGCCTGGATTTCGGTGACGCCGACCTGCTGGCCGATGGCCTGACCGGTCCCTTTGTTGTCACCCGTCAGCATGATCGTCTTCTTGATGCCCATGTCGTGCAGCTTCTGGATGACTTCCTTGCTGGAGTCCCGGACTTCATCGGCCACGGCGATGACCGCCAGGATGTTTTGTTCCGTTCCGATGATCATGGCCGTCTTGCCCTGATTTTGAAGAGCTGTGACATTTTGTTCCAAGTTCTTATCCGCACTTGCGGCGCCCAGCTCGTTGAAGAGGATCGGGCTGCCGATATAGTACGTGGTTCCTTCGACGGTTCCTTTGATCCCTTTGCCGGTAATGGATGAGAAGTCCTCGACCAAGACCGAAGAATAAGAAATATTTTCTGCATCCGCTTTTTTCATGATGGCCGAAGCAAGGGGATGCTGTGAGCGGTACTCCAGTGCTGTGACGATAGAAAGCAGCTCTTTTTCACTGATTCCCTTGTTCAGCACTTCAAAGTCCGTGACAACCGGAACCCCTTTGGTCAAGGTGCCGGTCTTGTCAAACGCGATGGCTTTCAGCGCGCCCATTTCTTCCAAATACACGCCGCCTTTTACCAAAACGCCTTTTTTCGCTGCGTTCCCGATAGCAGATACAATCGAAATCGGAGTCGAAATGACCAAAGCACACGGGCATCCTACGACTAGCACAGCCAATCCTTGGTAGACCCAGGTTTCCCAGCTGGCATCAAACAGAAGGGGAGGAACGATGGCTACAAGCGCAGCAACGACCATGATAATCGGTGTATAATATTTGGCAAATTTATCGACAAACGCCTGCGAAGGAGCCCGTTCGCCTTGTGCTTCCTCAACCAGGTGGATGATTTTCGCAATGGTTGTGTCTTCAACCAACTTCGTGACTTTGACTTCGAGCAAGCCTTCTTCATTCAGCGTGCCCGCGAAGACGTCATCGTTCACCGTTTTGGCGACCGGCACGGATTCCCCGGTGATCGCCGCCTGATTGACCGCCGAATAGCCGTTGGTCACCGTGCCGTCCATGGCAATCTTCTGTCCGGGTCTGACAATCATGGTGTCGCCCACCACAATGTCGTCCACCGAAATCAGCTGTTCCTGGCCATTCCGCCGGACGAGTGCTTCTTTCGGGGCAATGTCCATCAACGAACGGATGGATTGGCGGGCACGGTCCATGGAATAGCGTTCCAGTGCTTCACTGATCGCAAAGAGGATGACCACGATAGACGCTTCCGCCCATTCGCCGATAAAAGCCGCCCCGATGACGGCAACGGTCATGAGGGTTTTCATGTCGAAATCCAGGCGAATCAGGTTCTGGAAGCCGACTTTGAAGAGCGAGTACCCGCCAATGACAATCGCCGCCACAAACAGGAGCGACGTCATCAGGTTGTCTTCGCCATTGACGAACTGGGAAATGTAGCCGAACACGATCAAGAGGGTGGAGTAGAGCAAGGTGCTGTGCTTTTGGTAGAACGGCACTTTCTTCTCTGTTCGAGCTGGCGCTTTTTCGGTTCCGGTATTCGTGATAGCTGGACGTCCTGTAATTTCAGGCGCCACCTTCAAGTTTTCAAACGCACCGGCTTTCTCCAATTCGTCGATGGTCGCTGCCCCGTAAACGGAAATTTTTGAAGCCCCGAAGTTCACTTTGGCATCCTGGACACCGGGGATCTGCTTGACGTTGTTCTCAAACTTCCCGGCGCAGTTCGCGCATGTAAAGCCTTCGACCCGGAAGACATTTTTGTCTTCGACGGTCACTTCAGGAGCCGCCTGGCGTTTCGGTTTTTCCGGTGCGACCTTCAAATTCTCGAAAGCGCCGGCTTTTTCCAGTTCCTCGACCGTCGCCTCGCCGTAGACCGCAATTTTCGAAGCCCCAAAGTTCACTTTGGCATCCTGGACACCGGGAATCTGTTTGACGTTCTTCTCGAATTTCCCGGCGCAATTCGCACACGAAAAGCCCTCAACCCGGTAGACCGTTTTGTCTTCTGTTTCCTTCGTTTTTTCAACCAACGGAAACAACCTCCTTCTGATGGATGAAGGCCACTTGCACCAAGTGTTTCACATGCGCGTCATCCAGTGAGTAGTAGACCAACTTGCCTTCCTTGCTGTATTTCGCCAACCCCATATTATTCAGTAGTCGCAGGTGGTAGGAGGCGGTTGCGGTAGATGAACCGATGATATTCGCAACGTCACACACACACAGTTTGTCCTCCAGCGATAAGGCGTAGGCGATCTTGATACGCGTATCGTCCGACAACGCCTTGAAGATCTTCGCCACTTCCAATGGATTTTGTTCAGACAGTTGCTGCTGGACTCGTTCCACCTTTTCTTCATCTACACAGACCACATCACAAATCTCTTTTGCCATTTTCATTCACTCCTTTTTCTCACTTCTGTTTACTCATTCGTTTTTTCAAGTAAGTGATTTTCTTCTATATAAAACAAAGAGTGCAAAGAATCACTTCAACTCACCAATCCCCAAAGGAATCGGAAAGTCCCATTCTCCGCCATAATCAAGATGCCGAGCCCGATGAAGACAATCGGCACAATCCACCGTTCCCAATTTTCTATCGTTTCAGAAATCGTTTTAACGGCTGCCAACCGGTAACTGAGGTAACACAAGACGGCGACCAGGATGGCAAAGACAACCAGCATCACCACAGTTTCACTTGGATTCAAGGTTGAAAAGTAGGGTATGTAGACGCCAATGTTGTCGCCGCCAGCCGCCAGGGTAATGACTGTAATGGTGACAAACAAGCGATTGGGGTTTCCGGAAGACAAACGGGACAGGAGATTCTCTTCGTCGTCCTCGTCTTCTTCTCGCTTCCAGACCCGGATGCCCAGGTAAATCGGAATGAGCCCTAGCAAGCCCACCCAGTGGGACGGCACAAGCGTCAGGCTGTACGCAGCCAACAGGCTGACGCCCACCAAGATGGCTGTTCCTAGGTATTGTCCGATGACAATGGATTTTAACTGGCCTTTTTTCATCGTTTGTGAAAACAGGATCAGCAAAATAATGACGTAATCAATGCTGGTCGCCACATAAGCGGCAACCGCGGTAAAAATCGTGGTTAACAGCACCCTCATCTCCTTTACGGATATCCTAGTGTGAAGTGATACCCTCTGATAGTTATACATTCAAACAAACGTTTGATTAATGCAAGTGTACAAAGATTTCGCTAGATTGTCAATTATATATTCAAATGATTGTTTTAATGTTTGGGCATGCTTGTTAGAATGAACAGGGAGCGACAAGTGGCAAGGCAAATTGAAATTTAGTATGGCCAATGCCTGCATGTCTTGTTAAGCATTCTATCTTTAGAAGAGCTGAAAATGGTATAGAAGAGGCTCATCACCATAAGGCGTGGTTGACGCATAAAATCCATCAGATTTTGAATTGAACATAGAAAAAAAGCGAAAACCCCGGTATCGTAATTGTTGCCTAGACAAACC
>NZ_JACSLL010000009.1:0-126480 GCF_018618135.1 Exiguobacterium sp. s28
TATAGCTCTTTAAAAATGACGAAGCTTGCGCTTCATTCAAAAATTGTAAAACTTATTTTTGCCTCATCGTTCAGTTTTCAAAGTTCGTCTGCCGCTCTTAGCGACTCATTAATAATAGCACCTGCTCTACTATTCGTCAACTATAAAAATAAAATATTTTAAAAGAATAAAAACGTGGTGTGTTCTCGGTCGCCACTATATAGAAGAAACACACCACAGATCATTGGAATGCAATGATTCGAACTTCATCTAAACGAGTCAAATCGTACATTTCTTGCGTCGGTTCAGATATGACAATCGGTTGTTCGACGTTCGGTGTATAGTTACGGATTGTACCTCGAACCCCACTACTCAACAACACGGTTCGACCGACTTCATAAAATCCAAGCAATGTCGCCAAAAGGGTAAGTGCTTCCCCATCGTAAGCTTCATTTTGCCACATATAGAAATATGCCTCTTCCGGTGTCAAAGCGTCTCGAAACGTTCGTGGGGCTGTCAACTGACAAAATCGATCTGCCACAATGAACAGCGGCGAGGCCGGATGGAGCGACCGCTCCTCGAGACGATTCGGAAAGCCAGAACCATCAAGACGCTCATGGTGTTCCGCAACCAATTTACTGACGCGCTGGCGCAACGTCTGATCTTGAGGCAACATCGCCATCGATACGAGTGGATGTTGATACAATAACTCTCGTTCCATTTTTGTGAAATAACGCATATGCGACCATTTTCGAATTTTTGCGTAGCTGGCGTCTGCAAAATACGAGGCGATGCCGTAGTCGAACTGGAGTCGATGTTCATCCCCCCGATACTTGGACAAGGTCCTTGCAACGAGTGCACGATAAATCGCATGATGAATGACGTGATTTTTTCGAAGTGGTTGTTTCGTGAAAAATGTAACGATAGCTGATAATGGATAATCACGACGAAACAATTGATGGATAAACTCTAAGGCTTCATAGGGATTCGGAGCAATCCGTTCCTCCCATTGATTATAGTGACGTTCATATTGGAGGATCTTCTCACACAAATCGCGTTCTTCTTCTTGCGTGAAGCGACGACGTTCCACAGGAGCAACTTCAATCGTCTCCACCTTTAAAAACCGAAGCAAGCGTAAATGTTCATTCGTCAGTCTAATGCCAGCCTCTAATGAAGAGACCGCTGTTTTTAGGACCATCCCTACGTGAACGTTTGAAATAGCGAGTCGCATGCTCATCCCTCCTGATCGTATGAAAACAGGTCGAACGGAAGCCCCGTTCGACCTGTTTCGCCTTATTCGGTCACTTCAGACGATAGGTCGGTTTCTGGTGCTTCACCATCAAATCCATTCTCCATCTCATCTGCTGATTCCTCTTCTAGCTCATCTTTTTTCAATTTTGCGATGGTCGCTAAGCGATCGCCGTCCTCGATGTTCATGACTTTCACGCCGCGCGTACTGCGACCCATTTGTGAAATCGTCTGTGCGTCAATTCGAATGGCGACACCAAGCTCGGTCATGAGCATGATATCGTCGTCCTCATCCACGACTCGCATACCGACGACGGTACCGCGGTCGGTCTTGATTCCGATGATTCCAGAACCACCTCGACCTTGCGTACGGAATTGCTCCATTGCGGTACGTTTTCCGTAACCTTTTTCCGTGATGATCAATACGTCTTGTGTCGGTCGTACGATTTCCATCGAGACAACTTGATCATCGTCCTTTTTCAATCGGATGGCACGAACGCCGCGAGCTGTACGGCCCATCGAACGCACTTCCCCTTCAAGTGGGAAACGAATCGACATCCCTTCACGCGTCACAATCAACATTTCGTCGTCGCTCTTCGCGAGACGAACGGTGACGAGTTCATCGGTGTCATTCAAACTGATGGCACGAAGTCCATTTTTATTGATGCGGGCATACGCCGAGAGCGGTGAACGTTTAACGAGTCCTTGTTTCGTAATGAATACGAGCGACAATTGCTCATCCGCCACTTCCGCTTCCGAGTCTTCAGTGCCATCCTCGACGATGGCCTTGTCCGCCAAGTAACTCTGGAAATCGACCGGAATCATCGTTTCGACTTTCTCGCCTTTATCGACTTGGAGCAAGTTGATAATCGGCATCCCTTTCGCAGTCCGGCTCATCTCAGGAATCTCATAGCCTTTCAAGCGGAAGACACGGCCGAAATTCGTAAAGAAGAGAATCGTATCATGCGTAGATGCAGACAAAAGACGTAACACGAAGTCTTCATCGTTCGTGCCCATTCCTTGTTTCCCTCGTCCACCACGGCGTTGCGTACGATATGAGTCACTCGGGATCGACTTGATGTATCCTTCACTCGTAAGTGTGATCATCATGTCACGGACCGGAATCAAATCTTCATCTTCGAGTTCGATGATGTCCGTACGGATTACCGTCCGACGTGGATCGCCGTAACGCTCTTTGATTTCTGTCAATTCGTTGCGGATGATTTGGAGCAAGAGCTCTTCGTCCCCTAAAATGGCACGAAGTTCTTCGATCAAGGCACGAATCTCACGATACTCGCCTTCGATTTTCTCACGCTCAAGTCCAGTCAAACGTTGAAGACGCATATCGAGAATCGCTTGTGTCTGCTCGGTCGATAACCCGAAACGGGCAATCAACTTCTCGCGAGCCTCGTCACCGGTCCGTGTACTACGGATGATGGCGATGACTTCGTCCAAATGATCGAGTGCCACGCGCAATCCTTCAAGGATGTGCGCACGTGCCTCAGCCTTGTCGAGGTCGAATTGTGTCCGGCGACGAACGACTTCTTTTTGGTGCTCGATATAGTAATAAATCGCCTGCTTCAAGTTGAGTGTCTTCGGTCGACCGCCGACGAGGGCGAGCATGTTGACACCAAACGTCGTTTGCATCGGCGTCTGTTTGTACAAGTTGTTCAAAATGACGCTGGCATTCGCATCGCGGCGTACTTCGATGACGACACGCATCCCGTTACGGTCTGATTCGTCACGAAGGTCGGTGATGCCTTCGATTTTCTTGTCGCGTACCAAATCGGCAATCTTTTCGACGAGGCGCGCTTTGTTCACTTGATACGGGATTTCATGAACGAGAATGCGCTCACGGCCATTTTTCAACACTTCGATCTCAGCTTTGGCACGCATCGTGATCGATCCACGACCCGTCTCATAGGCACGGCGAATTCCGCTACGTCCTAAAATCTCACCAGCTGTCGGGAAATCAGGACCAGGAATATGCTGCATCAACTCAGAAATCGTGATATCCGGATTATGCGTCAATGCAAGCACCCCATCAATCACTTCGTTCAAGTTATGCGGCGGTACGTTCGTGGCCATCCCGACTGCAATCCCGCTCGTCCCGTTGACCAAGAAGTTCGGGAACCGGGCAGGCATGACGACCGGTTCTTTCTCTTCCCCGTCAAAGTTCGGTTGGTAATCGATTGTATTCTTCCCGATATCACGGACGAGTTCCATCGCGATTTTCGACATCCGCGCTTCTGTGTAACGCATCGCTGCCGCCGAGTCACCGTCGACAGAACCAAAGTTTCCGTGGCCATCTACGAGTTCGTAACGGTAACTAAAGTCTTGCGCCATCCGAACCATCGTCTCGTAAACGGCAGAGTCACCGTGTGGGTGATACTTACCGATAACGTCACCGACAACACGCGCCGACTTCTTATGAGGCTTATCGGCACGAATCCCAAGCTCGTTCATCGCATAAAGAATGCGGCGGTGAACCGGCTTCAGACCGTCTCGTACATCTGGGAGGGCACGTGATACGATTACGCTCATCGCATAGTCCATGAACGAGGTGCGCATCTCTTGGCTAATATTTATATCCTTGATATTTTCTTGTTCTGCCATTCGTTATTGCCTACCCTTCTTTTTAAATATCGAGGTTTTTCACGTAATGCGCATGTGATTGGATGAAGTCACGTCGCGGCTCGACATTGTCACCCATGAGTGTTTCAAAGATCTCATCCGCCTCAATGGCGTCTTGAAGGTCGACACGAAGCATCGAGCGTGTCTCTGGATTCATCGTCGTGCTCCACAGTTGTTCAGGGTCCATCTCACCGAGACCTTTGTAACGCTGTACACTGTAACGAGCATTTTCTGGAAGCTGTTTAATCGCTTCTTGCAGTTCCCGTTCATTTTGGACGTAGGTGACGTCTTTTCCGTGCTTCAAGCCGTAAAGTGGCGGTTGCGCGATATACACATAGCCGCTTTCAACGAGCGGACGCATGTAACGGTAGAAGAACGTCAAGAGCAGTGTCCGAATGTGGGCTCCATCGACGTCGGCATCGGTCATGATAATCAATTTATGGTACCGCGCCTTCGCGAGATCGAACTCTTCCGCGATCCCAGTCCCGAGCGCCGTAATAATTGTACGAACTTCTTGGTTGGCTAAAATCTTATCGAGTCTCGCTTTTTCGACGTTGATGATTTTACCTCGAATCGGCAAGATCGCTTGGAAGTGACGATCGCGACCTGATTTTGCAGAGCCACCGGCCGAGTCACCCTCAACGATGTACAATTCAGACTTCGATGCATCTTTCGATGAACAGTCTGCTAGTTTCCCAGGCAATGAACTGACTTCGAGGATTCCTTTTCGGCGAGTCATTTCACGAGCACGTTTCGCTGCGAGACGAGCACGTGCCGCCATTAAACCTTTGTCGACAATCAATCGCCCGACAGACGGGTTCTCAAGCAAGAACTGCTCAAACGTGTCTGTGAAGAGCGAGTCTGTCGCTGTACGAGCGTCAGCGTTGCCGAGCTTTGTCTTCGTTTGACCCTCGAACTGTGGCGATGGGTGTTTGACCGAGACAATCGCCGTCAATCCTTCACGTACGTCATCCCCTGACAAGCTACCATCGGCTTCTTTCATGAGACCGAAGCGTTTTGCATAGTCGTTGATCGAACGAGTGAGTGCCGTTTTGAACCCTGTCTCGTGCGTTCCGCCCTCGTGGGTCGGAATGTTGTTCGTGAATGAATAGATGTTGCTCGCAAATCCTTCGTTGTACTGAAGCGCGATCTCAACTTCAATCCCATCCTTCGTGCCATGTACATAGACAGGCTCATCGTGGATTGAGGCTTTTGAGCGGTTCAAGTGTTCAACGTATGACTTGATCCCGCCCTCATAATGATAGTTGCGTTCAATCGTCTCATCACTGCGCTCGTCTTTTGCGACGATGCGAAGCCCTTTGTTCAGGAAGGCAAGTTCGCGCAGACGTGTGGCGAGTAAATCAAAATCGTATTCGAGCGTCTCCTCAAAGATATCGCCGTCCGGGAAGAAACGGACAGTCGTACCCGTCGTATCAGTCGTACCAACAATTTCGAGTTCTCCTTGTGGAACACCGCGTTTGAATGATTGGTAGTAGACGTTGCCGTTACGGCGAACGAACACTTCAAGTTTCGTCGACAAGGCGTTAACGACCGAGGCCCCGACGCCGTGCAAACCGCCTGAGACTTTATATCCGCCACCACCGAATTTACCTCCGGCGTGAAGGACCGTGAAAATGACTTCAACGGCTGGACGTCCCGTTTTCTTTTGAACATCGACCGGGATGCCTCGCCCGTTGTCTTCAACGACGACTGAGTTACCCGGCTCGACCGTGACCGTAATCGTGTCACAGTGTCCCGCGAGTGCTTCGTCAATCGAGTTATCGACGATTTCCCATACTAAGTGATGGAGTCCTCGTGAGCTCGTCGAACCGATATACATCCCCGGGCGTTTGCGAACAGCTTCTAACCCTTCAAGTACTTGAATCTGATCGGCACCATAATCTTGCATTTGTTTTTCGTTTTCGTTACTCATCGGTTTCATTCACCTACTATACATGAATTGGTGTTCATATGGATTGGTCTTACTTCATACAGATTCTGTTTCAACTTCGCCCTGTTTCACGTGAAACACCTTTGCTTGTTGAATCGTTTCGTGAGCGATCCCATCAATATTGGTTGTCGTGATAATCGTTTGGACTTTTTGGCCCATCGTATCGAGCAGATGGGTTTGGCGATGGTCGTCTAATTCAGATAACACGTCATCTAACAAGAGCAGCGGATATTCCCCGACCTCTTCGTGAATCAGTTCAATCTCCGCTAGCTTTAAAGACAAAGCCGCTGTGCGCTGCTGACCTTGCGAACCGAACGTTTGGACATTGCGATTGTTGACGTACAACTCAAAATCATCTCGATGCGGACCAAATAACGTCACACCTCGTCTTCGTTCGTTCTCTCTTATTTTATCAAACTTTCGACGATACGTTTCAAACATCGCATCTTTTGGGTAACGTTCTTTTTGGAATGTATCCGATACGTACTGAATCGTCAGTGTCTCCAAGTTTCGCGTGATGCCGGCGTGAATCGGCCCGGCCCATTTTTCGAGTTGATCGATGAAACGATGGCGCCGTGAAACGATTTTCACCGCAAGTTCAATCATTTGATCGGTGAGTACCTCGAGCAGTGTCTCATCCCCGCCTTTGATTGAGAGCTGTTTCAACAGGGCGTTTCGTTGCTTTAGCGTCTTCAAGTACTGGTTTAATTCATGTAGATAAACAGGACTCACTTGCCCGATCTCCATATCTAAAAACCGACGTCGTCCTTGCGGGCTGCCTTTGACGATGGCGAGGTCTTCTGGTGCGAACAGTACGACGTTGAAGGCCCCGACGTAGTCGCTGAGACGACGTTGTTCGAGATGGTTCAATTTCGCTTTTTTCCCTTTCGGTGAAAACGTGAGCGATTGGACCGTCTCACCGGTCCGTTTATGAATCCGCCCTTCGACCATCGCAGCATCCGCTTCCCAGCCGATCAGTTCACGGTCTTGCGTCGTCCGATGTGACTTCGCGAGCGCAAGTACGTAAATCGATTCGAGTAGATTCGTTTTCCCTTGGGCATTTTCCCCGATGAGAACGTTCGTCTGTTCTGAAAAATCTAGCTCGAGGGTTTCGTAGTTGCGGTAGTTTTGCAATCGGATCGACTTTAAGTGCACGTTAGTTCCCCTCGATTTGGAAGTCTCCGAAGCCTTCGACTTCGATCGTATCCCCATCCCGTAGTTTCCGTCCGCGACGTTGATCGACCTCGCCGTTCACTTTAATCTGAACGTCCTCTAAAAAGAACTTCGCTTGGCCTCCGCTTGAAATAATATCAGCCAACTTCAAAAATTGTCCGAGTGTTACATACTCGGTTGTAATCGACACTTTTTGCATGTCGTCACTTCCTTTCTTTCATACTTAGTACAAAAAATCGCCATACTTATTAGTTTATCGAAAAACGTCGAATAAGGCAAAAACGGGGATGATAAGGTGAAACACCTCATCATCCCCGAATCCGCTCCGTCAGATTTAAGACGTACGGACTGGCAAGATCAACTGAAGGACGCTATCCTGTTCGACCGGACGCAAGATGAACGGTCGCATCGAACCCGTAAACTGGATTTCGATTTCTGAAGCATCAAGCGCACGGAGTGCATCCATCACAAATTTAGAGTTGAATGAAATTTTTAACTCTTCTCCTTCAAGCGACAGGATGCTGACGCGTTCTGACACTTTCCCGACTTCTGGAGAGTGGGACGAAACTTCAACCGTCGTCGCTTCTTCCGCGACAAATTTAATGACGTTGTTGCGGTCGGCCCGGGCGAGCAGCGAGGCTCGGTCAATTGCCTGCAAGAAATCTTTAGCGTTCAAACGGACCGCTGTCCGGTATTCTTCCGGAATCAAACGTGATGTGTCCGGGTACGCCCCGTCTAAGAGACGTGAGAAGAACGAGATGTTTTTCATTCGGAATAAAATTTGTTGATCCGTCAAAACAATCTCGACTGGCAATTCTTCGCGGTCGAGCAATTTAGCGAGCTCGTTCAATGAGCGGCCCGGTACGACAACGTTTTGGAACGTCAAATCGTTGTCGGTCTCGAACCGTGCCCGACGGAGGGCTAAACGGTGGCTATCCGTGGCGACACAAGTCAAAAATCCTTTTTCAGCTGAGAAGTTGACCCCTGTAAGAACGGGACGTGTCTCTTGAGCTGATACAGCGAAGCTCGTCTGGCGGATGATTGTCTTCAACAAATCAGCCGGCAAGTAAAAACGACGCTCGCTTGAAAGCTCAGGAAGACGTGGGTATTCATCTGGGTCGAGTCCGTTCAAGTGGAATTCGGCTTGTCCTGACTCAATCCGCGTCATAAAGTTTGGAGACACTTCAAGTGTCACTTCATTCGTCGGCAACTTTTTAACAATTTCGCCAAGGAAGCGTGCATTGAGCACGACGCTGCCTGCTCGTTGGATTTGAATGAGTTCGATTCCGCCTTCTTCAATCGGGATTAAGCGTTCGATTGAAATCTCGGTATCACTTCCTGTGAGTGTCAACCCATCGGCATGAGCCTCAAGCTTTAAACCTGTGAGGATTGGAATCGTCGTTCTAGAAGCAACGGCCTTCGATACGTCTTGTACGGCTTGCATGAATACATCTCGCTGAATCGTTAAGTGCATGTGGATAATTCCTCCTAAGTGAACTGAGTCATATAGTTTAATAATAATAGTATTATTTAAGTCATAATAGTAATAAGGGCTGTGGATACTGGGGATAAGTCACTTGAACCACTGGTGTTGAGCCATTCTGCCTGTGAATAACATGTGGATAACTATGTGGGTTTATCCACAGGATATCCACAGCGAAACACAAGACGTTAGGACAAAGCCTTCTTTAGTGTCTGAATCGTCTCTTGCATCTCTGGATCATGCTTGAGTAACGTACTAATTTTCTCATGAGCGTGGATAACTGTCGTATGATCACGTCCGCCGAACTCTTCTCCTATCTTAGGAAGCGAGCTTTCCGTCATCTCACGGGACAAGTACATCGCGATTTGACGAGGGAATGCGAGCGTCTTCGTCCGTTTCTTCGCTTTCAGCTCGTCTACTTCAATATTAAAGTGACGACCGACGATCTCTTGAATGTCACGAATGACGATTTTCTTCGCTTCTTGGACCGGCATGATATTGTGCAACGCTTCGGCAGCGACATCCGGATCAATCGGACGACCGACGAGTTTGGCGTAGGCGACGACGCGCGTCAACGCCCCTTCGAGCTCACGAATGTTCGTGTCGATTTGATTGGCGATGTACAGCATGACGTCGTTCGCGATATCAAGCCCTTCTGCTGTCGCCTTCTTACGTAAGATGGCAATCCGCGTTTCGAGGTCAGGCGGTGTGATATCTGTGATAAGACCCCATTCGAACCGCGAACGAAGACGATCTTCGAGCGTCGGGATCTCTTTAGGCGGTCGGTCGCTAGAAATCACAATCTGTTTCTGGTCGTTATGAAGCGCATTGAACGTATGGAAGAACTCTTCCTGCGTCTGCTCTTTACCGGCCAAGAACTGAATGTCATCAATCAAGAGGACATCGATGTTCCGATAACGGTTACGGAACTCTTCGGTCTTATTGTCACGAATCGAGTTGATGAACTCATTTGTGAACTTTTCAGATGATACGTAAGCAATTCGTGCGCCAGGCTTTTGCCCTTTCACGTAATGCCCAATCGCATGCATCAAATGTGTCTTGCCGAGTCCGACTCCCCCATAAATGAAGAGCGGGTTATAGGCACGGGCCGGAGCTTCCGCCACGGCGAGCGAGGCGGCATGGGCAAACCGGTTTCCGGAGCCGATGACAAATGTCTCGAAAATGTATTTGTCATTCAGTTGTCCGAGGTTCCCTTCCTCTTTTGGCAGTACTGGAAGCGGCTGTTCTTTCATTTCTGTGGCAGCAATCGTTTCTTTCGATCCATCCGCAGGTGCATACTTGTGTGCTTGCGACTCCTCGATAAAATGAATCTCAAGCTTGTTGTTTGTCACTTCTTCAATCGTATCTTGTAACAATGACAAGTACTGACGTTCAAGCCAAGTCACAATGAAACTGGCTGGCGCGGATACGACGAGCGTCGTCCCCATCAACGAAATTCCTTCTGTTGATTTCAACCACATATCAAAGCTGGCTTTTGGCGTTCGTTCCTCTTCTTCAATCAGAGATAAAACATTTCTCCAAATCTCGCGAGCATTCTTCAATGAAAGACCTCCTTTACTCACATGTTGGCGAAACTTATTCACACGATATACACATTCACTATTCTATAGTAGATACTAGGGTTATCCCCAGAGAACAAAAACTGTGGATAACGTTATCCACATGGTGTTGATGTTGGGGATAACAGTTATCCACAGCCTGTGTATATCTTGGAATTGCTAAAAGTTCATCCACAAGTTTGTGCACATTCAGTTTATCAAAATAAAATAGACGTGGCAACGGTTTTTGATATTTATCCACAGACGACCAAAAGAATCCACAGGCAGTTATCCACATGCTGTGTACAGTGTGGATAAACTGTGGATATGTTGTGGATAATTGTTAGTAAGGAAAGTTGTGGTCAGAAAAGTTATACACAAAAGAGGAAGAAGGAATGGAGAAAAATATTTTTTTAAGAGAAGAAAATGAAAAATTAAAAAACGGTATGCTTAATTTGTTGAAAAAGAAGGAGTTATTCACATATAAGTGTGGATAACTCTTGGGATATGTGGATAAAATGGCTTAAGACAGCTGTTTGTAAAAAAGTCACTGTAAGATTGTTAATTCTCGATGTTACTTAACGCTTCCGTTTCTTCTAAATCGTGCCATCAAGAGATCGTCTTCTCCTCCCCTGGCAATTGATTTCGCCCTAATGGAAAACCTAACGAAAATTCATTGACAATCTGGGGAACTGTTTATATAATCTTAAAGACTGCCTTAAATGAAACTATAACTTGCTAATAGAGCGTTAACCTTGAGGAGGTGCTTTAACCATGAAACCAACTTTCAATCCTAACAACCGTAAGCGTAAGAAAGTCCACGGATTCCGTGCTCGCATGGCGACTAAAAACGGCCGCAACATTCTTGCAGCTCGCCGTCGTAAAGGCCGCAAAGCCTTGACTGTCTAATAAAGATCATGAGATTGCCCGAGGATTTTTCCTTGGGCAATCTTTTTTTATATCGTCACAGAAGTCACACAAACGGACGGAAAAAGCTGATTCGCCCTCGTTGAAACGAATGGGATATGGTATGATGTTAGTTGACGATTTTTGAAGTGAAGGATGGAGTGAGAATTTTGAAAAAAGAATACCGCCTGCAAAAGAATGAAGAGTTCCAAGCGGTGTTTCGTGAAGGACGCTCCGTGGCCAATCGTCAGTTTGTCGTCTACACGCAAAAAGCGGATCAAGCGCACTTCCGGGTCGGACTTTCGGTCAGTAAAAAGCTTGGAAATGCCGTGGAACGAAACCGGATGAAACGATTGATGCGTGAATCACTTCGCTTGCTCGAACCAAACGTGGCTCCGCACAATTACGTCATCATTGCGCGCAAACCTGCGACGTCCCTTACACAAGATGAAGTGACAGAAAGCTTGAAACACGTCTTTAAACGGGCTAAAGTTTGGAAGCAGAGACAAGTCGATCGATCGTAACAATCCGAGCTCGTTCTTTCATATATAACGCGAACTAATTAGGATTGACCGATAGACGTGTGATGAAACAAAAGAATCGATAAAGAAAGCGTAGGAGGAACTATGAGCAAAAAGCTAAAATTAGGATTGTTGGCCGTCATGACCGGCGTCATCATGTTGATGGCTGGTTGTGTCGACCCATCGACGATCCAAGGAGAGCCGATCACGGCTGAGACGGAAGGCTTCTGGTCGAAATACTTTGTTTGGCCATTGGCATGGTTGTTGAAAGAAGCGGCTTACTTAATCGGTGGGACGTGGCAGTACGGATACTCGATCATCGTTGCGACGATTATCGTTCGTCTCTTGATTTTACCGCTTATGATCAAGCAGACGAAGAGCATGGGTGCGATGCAAGTGTTGCAACCGGAAATGCTCAAGCTTCGTGAGAAGTACAGCTCGAAAGACCAAGAGACGCAACGCAAGCTTCAAGAAGAAATGATGAAGATGTATCAAGAGTATCAAATCAACCCGCTCGCGGGCTGCTTGCCAATCTTGATTCAAATGCCGATCCTCTTCGCGTTCTACGATGCGATCCGTCGGACACCTGAAATCTTTGAAGCGCAGTTCCTTTGGTTCGACCTCGGAGCACCAGATCCGACGTTCATCTTGCCGATTCTCGCGGCAATCTTGACGTTTGCACAGCAAAAAATTTCAATGGCGGGCCAAGAACAAAACCCACAATTGAAAATGATGCTCTACATCTTCCCGGTGATGATCTTCGTCATGTCGATTACCCTTCCGGCTGCCCTCTCGATGTACTGGGTCGTCGGTTACATCATCTCGATCATCGTGACGATGGCAATCATGCTCCCGATGCGTGAGAAGATGAAAGTTCAAGCTGAAGCGAAGATTGCGGCGAAAGAAGCAGAACGTGCCGCGCTTGCTGAAGAAGAGAAGAAGACGAAAAAGAAAAAACGTAAATAAATCCTAAGGCTGTGGATAACCAATCCACAGCCTTTTTTTGTCGCTTCGGATGGATAAGGGCCGAATACGGGAATAAAGGAAGAAGTGGTCTACTTCGTTACATCGGAAAGGGGTCTTTCAAATGGAGACGCTTATCAAACGGTTGGAACGGTCGACATTCATTCAGGCAGCACTTTATGTCATCATCGGTTTACTCATCATCTTATATCCACGTTTCTTTTTTGATGCGATTGTCTATGTGGTCGCTGCTTATTTTGCCATCATCGGTCTAATCGCCATCGTTCAAGGGTTGCGCCACAAACGAAACGGCCTCCCACCCGGCTTTTTTATGGGAATCATCTATCTATTGATCGCCTTGATCGTCTTTTTCTTCGCCGAGACGTTAGCGAGCCTGCTTCCAATCTTCATCGGTGCCCTCTTCTTGTTCGGGGGGATCATCCGGTTGATTCAAGCCGTCGGATTTCGCCGGACGATCGCCAATCGGTGGATGTACTTCATGCTGAGCAGTCTATTGTGGATTGGGATTGGCCTGCTCATGTTGGCGAACCCGTTCGATAGCCTGCTCGTCTTGTTCCAATTGTTCGGCGGTTTTCTCATCGCCGTCGGGGTGATCGAATGGGTGCTCTATTTCACGCTCCGCTCGTCGAGACGTCAGCAAGCATAAACGAAAGCCGCTCACATCAGGAGCGGCTTTTTTCACGGATGACGAGTCGGTCCAAAAACGGACGAATCACTTCGAACGCAACGGTCGTCTCGAAGAAGGGACGCTCGGCTTCGAGACGGGAGATATACCAGCGAGCGGCTGTCGCATGATGGTCGGGTGTCAACGCTTCATAAAAGGTCCGGATTTCAATCCGCTGCCGGGCGGCCACGTCTTTCAACCCGAGTGCGGCCCGTTCGGGTTCGTAATGAGCGGCAAGTGCGTAAGCGAAATGACTCATGCCTTGCCGGAGCATCTCGACGGCCCAGACATCGTTGCCGCGGTCACGGGCTTTCGTATATTGGAAAAAGAACCAAATCGCATCAAACACGTGTCCGCTCAAATCTTCAACCGATAAAGTGAGCGAACTCGGGTGATGTTGCAGTCGGTGTTCCGGATCGTACAGCACCGTAATTGTGTCTTGATGGTTCAACGTGTCCGCCGTCACCGTGAAGAAGTCGAGATGCAAGAAATCATCATAGACGACGATCAGTTGCGGGGCCACGATATCGATTTCGTCCTCGAGCAGGATCGGGCGATATGTGGCCAGATGGTCGCGGCGGCGCGGCAAGAACTCATTCAGGCTGTCAGGGGCGACCATGACGTACAAGTCGACATCGGAATGTTCGTCCGCTTCACCACGTCCGAACGATCCTTTCAAGAAAATGGCCTGCACATCCTTGTCGGAGATGAGGCTGTCGGTCAATGTGGCGATGGCATCTTGCTGTCGCATTTCATCACGTCCTCCATGGAAATATATTCCTTTATTGTACTAAAGTAATTCCTTGAAATGCAACCGTTGCTCGAGAGGTCGGACTCTTTCGTTCGAGACAAATATCGTGTATAGTAGGTGCGTTATGCATAAGATAGAGGAAGTAGTAAGAAGTATGGGAGGGAAAGATGATGCTAGAGTTTGACACGATTACGGCGATTTCGACGCCGATGGGTGAAGGGGCAATCGGAATCGTCCGCTTGTCCGGTGACCGCGCCGTCGAGACGGTGGGCCGTGTGTTTTCTGGAAAAGATTTGACGAAAGTGGAGTCACATACGATCCATTACGGAAAATTGAAACGTCCTGGCACGGACGAGGTCGTCGATGAAGTCATGGTGAGCATCATGCGCGCACCGAAGACGTTCACGCGAGAAGACGTCGTCGAAATCAATTGCCACGGAGGAATCGTCGCGGTCAATCGTGTCCTCGAACTGATTCTTGAACAACCGGACATCCGCTTGGCAGAACCGGGCGAGTTCACGAAACGCGCCTTTTTAAATGGACGCATCGATTTGTCGCAAGCCGAGGCCGTCATGGATTTGATTCGTGCCAAAACGGATCGGGCCATGAACGTCGCCATGTCACAAATGGAAGGACGTTTGTCACGGCTTGTCCGCGAGTTGCGTCAATTGTTGCTTGAGACGATTGCGGCGGTCGAGGTCAATATCGACTACCCGGAATACGACGCCGAAGAGATGACCCAGGCCATCGTCGAAGACAAGGCGGGCGAAGTGAAGCGTGTGCTCGAGCAACTGCTTGAGACGGCGCGACAAGGGAAAATCTTGCGGGAAGGTCTCGCGACAGCGATTATCGGTCGGCCGAACGTCGGCAAGTCATCGCTCATGAACACGCTCGTTCAAGAGACGAAAGCGATTGTCACGGAAATCGCCGGCACGACGCGCGATACGATTGAAGAGTATGTGAACGTCAAAGGCGTTCCGCTCAAATTGATTGATACAGCAGGGATTCGAGAGACGGAAGACATCGTCGAGCGGATCGGTGTCGAGAAGTCACGCAAGGCGCTCACGGGCGCGGACTTGATTTTGCTCGTCTTGAACGGGCACGAAGGTCTGACTGTCGAGGATGAGGCCTTGTTTGAGGCGATTGCTGGTATGAATGCGATCATCATCATCAATAAGACGGACTTGCCACAAAGTATGGATTCTTCTAAGCTGGAGAAACTAGCGGCAGGTCGCCCAATCGTGGCGACGTCTCTCTTATTAGAAGAGGGAATCGATGCATTGGAGAATGCAATCTCGAACTTGTTCTTCGCTAAAGGCGTCGAATCACAGGATATGACATATATCTCGAACGCACGACACATTCAACTCATCAAACGGACGATCGAACAAATCGATGAGGCGCTCGGAAGTGCCGTCATGAATTTGCCGATCGATATGGTCCAAATCGATTTACGACGGGCGTGGGACACGCTCGGCGAGATCAACGGGGACACCGTTCAAGAAAGTTTGATTGATCAACTCTTTTCACAGTTTTGTCTTGGGAAATAATAAGGAGGAACAACTATGGCTTACACGGCAGGCGAGTTTGATGTCATCGTCATCGGAGCCGGTCATGCAGGGATCGAGGCCGCACTGGCGTCGGCACGCATGGGCGCGAAAACGGCGATGCTCACGATGAATCCGGATATGGTCGGATTCATGTACTGCAACCCATCGATCGGTGGTCCCGCGAAAGGGATCGTCGTTCGCGAAATCGATGCCCTCGGCGGCGAGATGGCGAAGGCGATCGATGCGACGTACATTCAAATGAAGATGCTCAACACATCAAAAGGTCCAGCAGTGCGCGCATTACGGGCGCAAGCGGACAAATTCCAATACCAAAATCATATGAAGAAAGTGCTTGAAGACGAACCGAACCTATTGCTTCGTCAAGCGCTCGTCGAACGACTTCTCATCGAAGACGGGAAAGTCGCCGGTGTCGTCACGAATACCGGTTCGGAGTACCGCTCGAAAGCGGTCATCGTCACGACGGGTACGTTCATGCGCGGTCAAATCATCATCGGCGAATTGTCGTATGAGAGCGGTCCGAACAACCAGATGCCTTCGGTCGAATTGTCGAAGCATTTAGAAGAGCTCGGGCTCGAACTCGTCCGTTTCAAAACGGGGACACCACCACGCATCGACGGCAAGACGATCGATTACTCGAAGACGGAGATTCAACCAGGGGACGACAATCCGTCGCTCTTCTCTTACACGTCGAAAGACCTCGACCCGATCGAGCAAATCCCGTGCTGGCTCACCTACACGAGCGAGCGGACACACCAATTGATCGACGAGAACTTGCACCGTTCGCCGATGTACTCGGGTGCCATCAAAGGGACGGGCCCGCGTTACTGCCCATCGATTGAAGATAAAGTCGTCCGGTTTAACGATAAACCACGTCACCAAATCTTCCTCGAGCCAGAAGGTCGCGATACGGAAGAGATTTACGTTCAAGGCTTCTCGACGAGTATGCCGGAAGACGTTCAGCATCAAATGCTCCGGACGATTCCTGGACTTGAGAACTCAGAGATGATGCGCCCTGGATATGCGATCGAGTACGATGCGGTCGTGCCGACGCAACTTTGGCCGACACTCGAAACAAAGACGGTCGGCGGATTGTTCACGGCAGGTCAAATCAACGGGACGAGCGGCTATGAAGAAGCGGCCGGACAAGGAATCATGGCCGGAATCAACGCCGCATGCCAAGTGCTCGGCAAAGAGCCAGTCATCTTGGACCGCTCACAGGCGTATATCGGCGTCTTGATTGACGACCTCGTGACGAAAGGGACGAACGAGCCGTATCGCTTGCTCACATCCCGCGCCGAGTATCGGTTGCTTTTGCGTCACGACAATGCGGACCTTCGCTTGAGCGATATCGGTCACGAAGTCGGTCTATTGTCACCAGAGCGTCATGCCCACCTTGAAGACAAACGAGTCGCGATTGCGGCAGAAGTAAAACGTCTCAACGGACTCGTCATCAAACCGTCGGCTGACGTGAACGCTGTGCTCGAAGAAGTGGGCGCGAACCCGCTCAAAGAAGCGACGCATGCCAGCATTTTATTGAAGCGGCCAGAAGTGACGTACGCGACGCTCATGCGCTTGGCACCGGCCCCGATCGAAGTGCCGTTTGAAGTGGCGGAGCAAGTCGAGATTCAAGTGAAATACGAAGGCTACATCTCGAAGCAGCTCGAGCAAGTCGAGAAGATGCGTCGGATGGAAGAAAAACGGATTCCGGAGAAACTCGATTACGATGCAATCGGTGGTCTTGCGACGGAAGCGAAACAAAAACTAAAACAAGTTCGTCCGCTCTCGATTGGACAAGCGTCACGTATTTCCGGGGTAAACCCGGCGGACGTCTCGATCCTCCTTGTCTATATCGAGCAAGGACAATACGCGACAGTGGAGTGAAACGATGAACCAATCCCAATTTATTGAGGCGCTGCAGGCAGAAGGGTTTGAATTGAGCGAGAAACAACTCGCTCAGTTCGAACTGTATTTCGAGATGCTCGTCGAGTGGAATGAGAAGATGAATTTGACGGCGATCACAGATAAGGAAGAAGTGTATTTGAAGCATTTCTATGACTCGCTCAGTGCGGCGTTCCATTTCGACTTCGCAAACGTGGATACCGTCTGTGATGTCGGTGCCGGGGCTGGATTCCCGAGTTTGCCGCTCAAAATCCTATTCCCGCACCTTCATGTAACGATTATCGACTCGCTTAACAAGCGGATCACGTTCTTGAACGAACTCGCGCTCACGCTCGGGCTAGAAGGTGTCGCGTTCCATCATGGACGCGCCGAAGAGTTTGGAAAAAATAAAAAGTTTCGTGAACAATTTGATGTCGTAACCGCCCGTGCGGTTGCCCGGATGACGGTGCTCGCCGAGTACTGTTTACCGCTCGCAAAAGTCGGCGGAGCGTTCGTAGCGCTCAAAGCAGCGAAGGTTTCTGACGAGCTTGTCGATGCGAAAAACGCCTTGGCCGTGCTCGGTGGGGAAGTAAAAACGACACACCAGTTCCTATTGCCAGGAGAGATGAGTGAGCGTAATATCGTAATTGTAGATAAATTACGAAAAACGCCTGGGAAATATCCACGTAAAGCGGGTACTCCGGCGAAAGAGCCGCTAATCTGAGCAATAGTGTTTCACGTGAAACGAAAAGCAGATTCCGGTAGTGGAATCTGCTTATTTTTTACATAGAGGGGTGCCGACGTTGAAGAAAACATTTGCTAAACTGTTCGGAAGTCGTCCAGAAGTAGCCGTCACGGAACTGGCAGAAGTCAAATCGAATGATGCTGTCCAAGAAATTGCCTTATCGTTGCTTCTACCGAACCGTTATCAACCGCGTAAAGTATTCGAGCCGGCTAAAATTGAAGAATTGGCCGTCACGATTGACGAACATGGTCTTTTGCAGCCGATTGTCGTTCGCAAGGCGGAAGGGGATCGCTACGAGATTATCGCTGGGGAGCGTCGTTTCCGGGCCGTCAAGTCGCTCGGATGGTCTGTCATTCCGGCTATCGTCCGGGAGATGGATGACGATACGACAGCCGCCTTGGCGCTAATCGAAAACTTGCAACGGGAACAGCTCAGTCCAATCGAGGAAGCGGAAGCATATGATCGTTTGCTCGCCATGAACAGATTGACACAAGCCGCACTTGCGAAGAGTCTTGGCAAAAGTCAGTCGACAATCGCCAATAAATTGCGTCTATTAAAATTACCGGAAGATGTGAAGCAATGTTTGCGTGATCGTCAAATCAACGAACGACATGCCCGTGCACTCTTGCCACTCAAAGAGTCCGGTCTTCAAATCCAAGTGCTCATGGAAATTTTAGAGCAAGACTTCAACGTCAAAGAGACGGAAGAACGCGTCGAGTTTTTGACGACACCGATTGAGGAAGAAAAACGGAAACCGAAAAAACAGCGCCGTCGGACGAAAAGTTTCGCCAGAGATACACGAATCGCTATCAACACGATCCGGGACTCGGTCAGTTTGATCGGCAAAACCGGAATCGAAGTCCAAACCGAGGAAGTCGAAGAAGATGAATTTGTTGAAATTCGGATTCGAATCCCGAAAGCACGGCCACAAAAGTGAGCCCGTGCTTTTTTTGTAGCAATCAGATGGAATGGAGGAATCAGGATGGAACGGTTACCGATCAATCATATTCGCCCGAACCCGAACCAGCCCCGCAAACAGTTTGAGCCGGAAAAGTTAGACGAACTCAGGCAGTCGATTGAGCGTTACGGTGTGTTGCAACCAATCGTCGTCCGTAAAGCGAGTGGATTTTATGAAATCATCGCCGGCGAGCGCCGGTTTCAAGCTGCGAAGTTAGCCGGCAAGACGGATATCCCGGCGCTGATTGTTACAGCCGACTCGGACCGCGTCATGGAGCTGGCCTTGATTGAGAATATTCAACGCGCCGACTTGAACGCAATCGAAGAGGCACTCGCCTACGAACAGTTGATGCAGACACTCGGTCTGACGCAACAACAGCTCGCTGAACGTGTCGGCAAGAGTCGGAGCCATGTGACGAACAGCCTCAGACTGCTTCGGTTACCGAGTGCGGTCCAGCATGCGGTCATGGTCGGTGAGTTGACGATGGGCCACGCCCGGGCCATCACCGGCATGAAATCGGTTCAGGCGATGGAACAGATTGCCCGTCGCGTCATCGCCGAGCAATGGACGGTCCGACGGCTCGAGCGCTATTTACAAAAAGAGCGCATTGAAAAAAAGACGCTCAAGCGCTCGGACGCCGACGTGGAAGCCGTCGAGGCGGTGCTAGCGGAACGTCTTCAAATGGATGTATCGATTCGCCCGCGTCGAAAAGGGGGCGTCCTCGAGCTGAAGTATTTCTCGCAAGACGATTTGGAGCATTTGTTGACGCTTTTATCGCCTCAAGATTTCGATTCGTCGCGAGATTGACGAAGCCGGGTAATGGCTGCCTCTTCTTGATGGAGCCGTCCGATTCGTAAGTCGAATTCGGCAAAGCCATCGGTGATGAAACGGGCCAACTCGTAGACGAGATGTAAGCGTGTGTTCTGCAAAATCATCATCTCCATAAAGCCGCTC
Organism: Exiguobacterium sp. s28; assembly: GCF_018618135.1. Taxonomy (NCBI): domain Bacteria; kingdom Bacillati; phylum Bacillota; class Bacilli; order Caryophanales; genus Exiguobacterium; species Exiguobacterium sp. s28. The sequence continues at coordinate 19,960 of NZ_JACSLL010000009.1, forward strand.
ACGTTGACGACAGCTTTGATGTTGTATTCACCGACCGAAGGGAGCTCTTTTTGGACGCCGGCGCCAGGAGCGAGCGGCCCTTCCGAAAAGAAGATATACCCGACACTCGACAATCGGCCGAGACAGGCGTCGATTGCAATGATGAGGGGGCGGTGAAATCGTGTCTGAATCTCGTGGAGCGTCTCGACGAGGTTCAAGGCATGGACCGGTTTTGTCAGCGTCCCGTAAACATGGATATTGCGAACGGACCGTTCTTCGAGGAAGGTACCGACGAGCGGTCCGAGTGAATCCCCCGTGGAACGGTCGGAGCCGATACACACGAGGACGATGGGACGATGCGTCTCTTTCGCCAACTGGTCGTGCAGTTGATCGGCAAAGAGCTTGGATCCACTCCGTTCGGTATGTTCGATGAAGAAAGAGTATGGTTTATGAGGTTTTAGGCGAAACGGCATGAATCTCATCCTCTCTTCTAAGCTGCCTGCGTCTAGTTGCAATTGCGGAATGAAACCGTATTATCCCATTCCCGGAACACCGAAACTTATAACGTCCGGATGTAGGGTTTGAGAAAAGTCGTCAATTATGGTTTGATGAGTTAGAATCTATAACTTTAGAGGTGACAACATGGCTTCACAAAATACAGATACAGACTTGAGCACAGTGGCCGATGAGACGATTGATAACGTCAATCGGTTCGTCGCTTATTTCCAAGACACGGAGATGTGGATTGGGCTCGGCATTAAATTGACAGGTGTCGCGCTCATCATCTTGGCGCTTTATGTGGCGTCACGCATTTTGACGTCGATGGTGCAGCGCGTGTTCGCCTTGCGCAAAATCAAAGAAGATAATATCGTGGCCCAGCGCCAAAATGAGACGCTGTCAAAACTGGCTCAAAACACGATTCGGTACGTCCTTGGCTTGATTATGATTTTGACGGTGCTAGGCCAGTTCGGCGTCAACATCGCTGGTTTGATCGCATCGGCCGGGGTCGCCGGTCTCGCCATCTCGTTCGGGGCGCAGAACTTGGTGAAAGACGTCATCACGGGCGCCTTCATCATCTTTGAAAATCAATACAAGAACGGGGATTACGTCAATTTGAATCAACAAGTCGACGGGACCGTCATCGAAGTCGGGATTCGGACGACGAAGTTGAAGGGATTGAACGGGCAAGTGACGATCATCCCGAACGGACAGATCATGCAAGTGACGAACTACTCGCTCGAGAACAGCGTCGCGGTCGTCGATATCGGTGTCGCCTATGAAGAAGACATGGGCAAAGTCGAGAAGGCGTTGAAAGAGATCGCGAAGACGGTCGAAGAGAAGTATCACGACTTGTTCATCGAGCCGATCACGCTCGCCGGGGTCCAGTCGCTCGGACCATCGGAAGTCGTCTATCGTCTCATGGCCGAAGTGCCACCGACGCAACACTTCGCGGCCGGACGGATTTTGCATAAAGAGTTGAAAACCGGACTTGATGAGCGCGGAATCGAGATCCCGTATCCGCGGACCGTCATGATGCCGCCAACCACATCGACTAAAGGAGCGCCCGAAAATGCAGGCTAAATCGTATGAGTTGAACGATTTTGTAGAAATGAAGAAACCACACGCCTGTCAGACGAACCGTTGGCAGGTGACTCGGGTCGGGATGGACATTCGTATCAAGTGTCAAGGCTGCGGGGCGAGTGTACTCATGCCGCGCCGCGACTTTGATAAGCGATTGAAAAAAGTGCTTCCACAAGAGAACGCCGCTGAATAAGTGGCGTTCTTCTCTATGTTACAACCGTGAGTTGCGGTTTAATCGAGGACTAACTATAATTGTGAAGGATGTGACGGTGTGGTGTACTGAACGTACCCACTCCACAGACGGATCAACATTTCCCGGGAAAGCCGGATGAGGAGGAAATACAAGTGGGATTAACAGCAGGAATCGTCGGATTACCGAACGTCGGGAAATCGACATTATTTAACGCCATCACGCAAGCCGGTGTAGAGGCAGCCAACTATCCGTTCGCCACGATCGACCCGAACGTTGGGGTCGTCGAAGTACCGGACGCGCGTCTTGACCGGTTGACGGAACTCGTCAAACCGAAGAAGACCGTACCGACCGCATTTGAGTTTACAGACATCGCCGGAATCGTAAAAGGTGCGTCAAAAGGGGAAGGGCTCGGAAACAAATTCCTGGCTAACATCCGTGAAGTCGACGCGATTTCCCAAGTCGTCCGTTGCTTTGAAGATGACAACATCACACACGTCGCGGGTAAAGTCTCACCGATCGATGACATCACGACCATCAACCTCGAATTGATTTTGGCCGACCTTGAATTGGTCGAGAAACGCATCACACGCGTTCAAAAAATGGTCAAGTCGAAAGACAAAGGCGCAGCTCAAGAGCTCGAAGCACTTGAAATCGTTCAAGCAGTCCTCGAATCGGAGCGCCCGGCTCGTGTTGCTGAATTGACAGAGGATCAACTCGCTATCGTCAAACATTTCCAGTTGCTCACGATGAAGCCGATGCTTTACGTCGCGAACGTGAGTGAGGACGAAGTGGCTGACGCGGACCAAAATCCTTACGTCCAAGCAGTTCGTGAACACGCCGCGACAGAAGAGGCGAAAGTAATCGTCATCTGTGCTCGCATCGAGGAAGAAATCTCAGAACTCGAGCCAGAAGAGCGCCTTGAGTTCTTGCAAGACCTCGGCATCGAAGAGTCGGGGCTCGATCAATTGATTCGTGCCGCCTACTCGACGCTCGGTCTCGCCACATACTTCACGGCTGGTGAGAAAGAAGTGCGCGCCTGGACGTTCAAGCAAGGCATGAAAGCTCCACAATGTGCGGGCGTCATCCACTCTGACTTTGAACGTGGGTTCATCCGTGCCGAAGTCGTATCGTATGAAGACTTGTCAGCTGCCGGCAACATGACGGCAGTTAAAGAACAAGGGAAACTTCGCTCAGAAGGAAAAGAATACGTCTTCCAAGACGGCGATGTTGTCACGTTCCGCTTCAACGTTTAAGCCATTTTCCGCAAACGTATTGTAAAATGAACAGAAGTTTGATAGTATATTATGACGTGAGTAAAACAATTGTTTGCTCCTTGCTCCTACAACCGGTAGGAGCCGTTAGTCCAAGAGGAGGTGAAAGATAATGCGTAAATACGAACTTCTTTACATTATCCGTCCATCAGTTGATGAGGAAGCCAAGAAAGCTTTAATCGAACGCTTCAACAACGTCATCACTGAAAACGGTGGTACTGTTGATAAAACAACAGACATGGGTAAACGTCGTCTCGCTTACGAAATCAACAAGATGCGCGAAGGACACTACGTTCTTCTCAACATCACTGCTGAGCCTAAAGCGATTCAAGAAACAGAGCGTCTCATGAAGATCTCTGATGACGTTGTCCGTCAAATGACAACTAAAGACGAGCGTTAATTCTTAACGCTTCATATTGCGAAAGGGGAGCTTTGAGATGATTAACCGAGTTGTGTTAGTTGGTCGATTGACACGCGATCCAGAAATGCGTTATACGCAGAGCGGGATTGCCGTAACTCGCTTCACTCTCGCTTGCGATCGTCCATTCACTGGACAAGATGGGAAGCGCGAGGCGGACTTTATTGATTGTGTCGTTTGGCGCAAACAAGCAGAGAACGTAGCACAATATTTGAAAAAAGGCAGCATGGCCGGCGTAGACGGTCGCCTTCAAATCAGTAGTTACGAAGGTCAAGATGGCCAACGTCGTTACCGGGCAGAAGTCGTAGCCGATAGCGTACGCTTCCTTGAACCACGCGGTGCTTCAACGCAACGTGATACAGCACCGGCTGGAGATGTCTTCGGTGGTGGTGAGTCAAGTGGATCAGGATGGGGCGCAGCCGCTTCTTCGACTTCATCTCAGTCCTCGAACTCAAACAAAGGTTTTGAAGCTGACCCGTTCTCGGGTGGCGGAAAAATCGACTTATCGGATGACGATCTACCATTTTGATCGCGTCGATTCGAAACTAAACTAAAAAGGAGGTCTTCACATGGCACGTCGTCCAGGAGGTCGTCGTCGACGTAAAGTATGTTTCTTTACGTCGAACAACATCACTCATATCGATTATAAAGACGTAGAATTGCTCAAACGCTTCGTTTCGGAGCGTGGTAAAATTCTTCCACGTCGTGTGACTGGTACTTCAGCGAAATACCAACGTCCACTTACTGTCGCTATCAAGCGCTCACGTCAAATGGCTTTGCTTCCATACGTTGCAGAGTAATTTTTGACACACGGCTTATCCCTCGGGATAGGTCGTTTTTTGTTTTCCGAGCCGATGTAGGAGTGTAAGTGAAACGGACGGATATGGTATGATAGAGCAGAAACCATTTAGATATCATGGGTGGAACACCACTCATTTTAGGAGGCACACATGTACAGTGGTGAAGCAATAACATCAGTGAAGAACCAGTACGCGCGTCACGCCGTTCCATATGTGATTGGACTGCTTGTCGCGTTAGGATTGGCGTTCTACAGCATTGTGGCGGCAATCACCCTGTTCGTGGGTACGCTGATTTTTTTCATCTATCAGCAAGTGACGATTCGACGAGAACGCAAGGCGTGGGAACAATACGTCCATTCTTTGTCGCATCGAATCGAAGACGTCGGGAAAGAAGCGCTCACCGGCATGCCGATTGGGATTCTCGTCTTTGACGAAACTCGTCGCATCAGCTGGTTCAATGAACAGTCTCGACTCATCTTTGAGCTCGAGATGGAACTCGGGATCTCGATCGATTCGATTCACTCGGCGTTCACCGAGTTGATTGAGGAAGAAGAGGACGAGGCGACCATCGAAGTCGGAGACCGCGTTTATCGGGTCCTCTACAATAAGGAGTATCAGACCCTTTACTTGTTCGACATGACGGATGAGGCAGAGATTGAACAAAAATACTCGGAAACGCAGACGGTGATCGGCGTCTTATACTTAGACAACTATGACGAGATGTCAACCGCTGTGGATGAACAGGTCCGGAGTGAAATCAATCGACGCGTGACCGTCCTCTTGAACCAATGGGCTCAAAAATACCACATCTATATGCGTCGAACGGCAGCCGATCGTTTCTTTCTCGTGATGAACGAACGGACGCTCTCCGAACTCGAGAACAATCGATTCTCGATTCTCGATGAGGTCCGTGAGGCGACGAAAGAGCATAAAATTCCGCTCACACTCTCCATCGGGATCGGTTGTGGGGAGACGACGCTGACGGAACTGGGGAACTTGTCGCAATCGAGCCTTGATTTAGGGCTCGGACGCGGCGGGGATCAAGTCGTCGTCAAACGTCATAACGGGAAAGTCCGCTTTTTCGGCGGCAAGACGAACCCGACCGAGAAACGGACCCGGGTTCGCGCCCGCGTCATCTCGAACTCGATGCGTGATTTGATTCGCGAGTCGAGCCGTGTCCTGATCATGGGGCATAAAAACCCGGATATGGACTCGCTTGGAGCATCCATCGGCATCATGAAACTGGCTGAATTTGTCGGACGTGAGGCGTACGTCGTCATCCCGGCCGGCGAGACGAGCGTTGGGATCCAACGTCTCGTCAATGAAGTCGAAAACGACGAAGAGCTGTATAGCCGTTTTTTGACCGAGTTCGAGGCTCAACCCCTCATCGACGAACAGACGCTCCTCGTCGTCGTCGATACGCACCGGCCGTCGCTCGTCATCTCGCGGGATATTCTAGACCGCGCGGAACGGGTCGTCGTCATCGACCACCATCGCCGTGGTGAAGAGTTCATTGAAGATCCGGTCCTCGTCTATATGGAGCCGTACGCATCCTCGACGTGCGAACTCGTAACGGAGTTGATCGAGTATCAGGCCGGTACGCGCAAGCTATCGATTTTAGAAGCGACGTCGCTCCTCGCAGGTATGGTGGTCGACACGAAAGGATTCACCTTGCGGACCGGGTCGCGGACGTTCGATGCCGCTTCCTTCCTTCGGATTCAAGGGGCAGACACCGTGCTCGTCCAGCACTTCATGCGGCAAGACCTCGATTCGTATATCGAACAGTCTCATATTCTCGAAAACACGGACATCTATTCCGACGGCATGGCGATCGCCGTCGCCTCGGACGATGAAGTGCACCATCAAGTGTTGATCGCCCAAGCCGCTGACCAGCTCCTTAATATGGAGGGCGTCAAAGCATCGTTCGTCATCGCCGTCTTACCCGACGGCCGAACCGGCATTAGTGCCCGTTCGCTCGGTGATGTCAACGTCCAAGTCATCATGGAGATGCTGGACGGGGGCGGTCATTTGACGAATGCGGCGACACAATTGAACGTGAGCCGGGAACAGGCGAAAACGTTATTACAAGAAGCGATTGATCATTATATGACAGATGAAACAGAGGGAGAGGATTCTGAATGAAAGTCATTTTAAAAGTAGATGTTAAAGGTCAAGGTAAAGCTGGTGACGTCAAAGACGTCGCGGACGCTTACGCGAAGAACGTACTCTTTAAAAAGAACTTGGCGGTCGAAGCGACACCGGGTAACTTGAAGGCGTTCGCCGCAAGAGAGCGACGCGCCGAAGAAGCGGCTGAAGCAGAATTGAAACAAGCCCAGCAGTTGAAGGACAAGCTTGAAAAAGAGACGATCGTCGTCAAGACGAAGTCAGGTGAGGGCGGTCGCGTCTTCGGATCGGTCACGAGCAAACAAATCGGTGAAGCGTTGAAAGGGATGGGCTACAAGATCGACAAGCGTAAAATCGAGCTCGAACACCCAATCAAAGCGCTCGGGTTTACGAAAGTGCCGGTGAAGTTGCACCACGACGTCACGGCTATGTTAAACGTTCATGTTCAAGAAGCGTGAAGGTGAGGTAGACACGTATGAGTGATGCGATTCAAGTCAATACCCCGCCACATAGCGTCGAAGCGGAACAAGCTGTCCTCGGGGCCGTCATTCTCGATTCCGATCGGCTGATCACGGCCTCGGAACGGGTCGACCCGGACGACTTTTATCGTGTCAGCCATCAACGGATCTTTGAGGCAATGCTGAAAATCAATGACCGGGGCGAACTCGTCGATTTGGTCACGCTCAGTTCGGAGCTTCAAGCCCAAGGTATTCTCGATGAGATCGGTGGATTGAACTATTTGGCGGAAATCGCCGAGGCGGTTCCAGCCATCGGGAACATCGGGTATTATTTGAACGTCGTCGATCAAAAGGCGGCACTCCGCCGCTTGATTCGGACTGCGACGAATATCGTCTCGGACGGCTATGAACGCCAAGACGAGGTCGATGCCGTCCTGTCAGATGCTGAGCGGAACATTTTGAAAGTCTCGCAACGAAAAGGGCAGTCGAGCTTTCATCCGATCGGTTCGGTCTTATCGGACGCTTACTCGACGATTGAAAAACTGCACCAATCGAGCGGGGAGATTACCGGCATCGCGACCGGGTTCAGCGATCTCGACAAGATGACGGCCGGGTTTCAACGTAACGACCTCATTATCGTCGCGGCCCGTCCTTCCGTCGGGAAGACGGCCTTCGCCCTCAACATCTCGCAAAACGTGGCCGTCCGTACCGGCGAGAACGTCGCCATCTTCAGTTTGGAGATGGGTGCCGAGCAGCTCGTCATGCGGATGCTCTGTGCGGAAGGCAATATCGATGCCCAGCGTCTGCGGACGGGTCGGCTCGAGGCCGAGGACTGGGGGCGTCTCTCGCTCGCCATGTCGTCACTGTCACAAGCCGGTATCTATATCGATGATACGCCGGGTCTCCGGGTCAACGAGATCCGAGCCAAATGCCGTCGCTTGAAACAAGAGCACGGCCTCGGCATGATTATGATCGACTACTTGCAGCTCATCGTCGGGAACGGCAAGCCGGGCGAGAACCGGCAACAAGAAGTCTCGGAAATCTCGCGTACGCTCAAAGCGATCGCGCGTGAGCTTCAAGTGCCGGTCATCGCCTTGTCCCAGCTCTCACGTGGTGTTGAGAGCCGTCAAGACAAGCGGCCGATGATGTCGGATATCCGAGAATCCGGGGCGATTGAGCAAGATGCCGATATCGTCGCGTTCCTCTACCGGGACGACTATTACGATAAAGAGAGTGAAGACGCCAACACGATCGAGATCATCATCGCCAAACAGCGTAATGGTCCGACCGGCACGGTCAAGCTCTCGTTCCGAAAAGAATATAACAAGTTCGTCAACATGGAGACGCAAGCTTTTGCGCCACCGATGTAGGACGAGTCATTCCGCCAAAGGCGACGTCACGAGACGTCGCCTTTTTTGTCGGTCTTTGGACCTAAACGTATTCAATTTTTGAAGAATTCATTCGTTGGATGAGAAATGAGGCGTCAATAACGAACGAAAGGTTACAACATAAAAATATCGTTCGGTATTAGGTTGACTTTCGCGAGAAGCAAGTGTACACTTACGGATGGTTTGAATAGAACGTTTATCTACAAGGAGGATTCATTATGTCATCAGTAGTCGTAGTGGGAACGCAGTGGGGCGATGAAGGTAAAGGGAAAATCACGGACTTCTTATCGAAGCAGGCCGAGGTCGTCGCGCGTTATCAAGGGGGAGACAACGCTGGTCATACGATCGTCTTCAACGATACGAAGTATAAACTTCACTTGATTCCATCGGGGATCTTCTACTCGGACAAAACATGTGTCATCGGGAACGGGATGGTCGTCAATCCGAAATCGCTCGTCACGGAGCTCGCGTACTTGCACGAGCGTGGCGTGAGTACGGATAACCTCCGCATCTCGAACCGGGCCCACGTCATCTTGCCGTACCACCAGTTGCAAGACAAGCTCGAAGAGGACGCGAAAGGCGACGCCAAAGTCGGGACGACGCTCAAAGGGATCGGTCCTTGCTACATGGACAAAGCGGCGCGTATCGGGATTCGCATCGCCGACCTTCTCGACAAAGAAGTGTTCGCCGAGAAGCTCAAGACCGTCCTCACGATTAAAAACCGCATGTTCGTGAAGATGTATGAAGTCGATGCGATCGAATTCGATGACATCTTCGAAGAATACTACGCGTACGGCCAACAGTTCGCCAAGTACGTATGTGATACATCGGTCGTGTTGAACAACGCGCTCGACGAAGAACAGAAAGTGTTATTTGAAGGCGCACAAGGTGTGTTGCTCGACATCGACCATGGAACGTACCCGTTCGTCACATCATCGAACGCAGCTTCAGGCGGCGTATCGAGCGGTGCCGGAATCGGACCATCGAAGATCCATCACGTCGTCGGCGTCTGTAAGGCGTACACGTCACGTGTCGGAGACGGCCCGTTCCCGACCCAGCTTGACGATGCGATCGGTCACACGATCCGTGAGGTCGGAAAAGAGTACGGTACGACGACAGGACGTCCGCGTCGCGTCGGTTGGTTCGACTCGGTCGTCGTCCGTCACTCACGCCGCGTCAGTGGGATCACAGACCTTTGCCTCAACTCGATTGACGTGTTGACAGGTCTTGAGACGCTCAAGATCTGTACAGCCTACGAGTTCGAAGGCAAGCTCCTCGACGAGTACCCGCCGAACTTCCGCGTGCTCGAACAGTGCAAGCCGGTGTTTGAAGAGCTTCCAGGCTGGACAGAAGACATCACAGGCGTTCGCAAGTTCGAAGACTTGCCGGTGAACGCGCAGAACTATGTCAAGCGCATCGAAGCGTTGACAGGTATCGAATTGTTGACGTTCTCGGTCGGACCGGCACGTGAGCAAACGGTCATCTTGCGTGATATTTACAAAGCATAAGACAGAGAGCCCTCGTGGCTCTCTTTTCATTTCCACGGAAATGGACCACGCTTTCTAACCTATAGAAAAAGAGTTACAATGTAGACATGTACGTTTAACGATAAGAGGAGGACTCACTGAATGGATCGTACGATTTTAGTGGTAGATGACGAACAACCAATCGCAGATATATTGAAGTTTAAGCTTGAAAAAGAAGGTTACCAAGTCCACGTCGCCTATGACGGGGAAGAAGCGCTCGTGAAAGTCGAAGAAGTCAAACCAGATTTGATTTTGCTCGACATCATGTTGCCGCTCAAAGACGGTATGGAAGTATGCCGTGAAGTCCGGAAGAAGTACGATATGCCGATCATCATGTTGACGGCGAAAGACTCTGAGATCGATAAAGTGCTCGGACTCGAGCTCGGTGCTGACGATTACGTCACGAAGCCGTTCAGCTCGCGCGAGCTCTTGGCCCGCGTCAAGGCGAACATGCGCCGTCATGCAACGGCCCCGGCCCCAGAAACGAAAGGTGCCAACGCCAATGATATCGTCATCGGTGACTTGACGATTCATCCGGATTCATACATGGTCACGAAGCGGGAAGAGAAAATCGAACTGACACACCGTGAGTTCGAGCTCATCCATTATCTTGCCCAAAACATCGGGCAAGTCATGACGCGTGAGCATTTGCTCCAGACGGTATGGGGCTATGACTACTTCGGTGACGTCCGTACGGTCGATGTGACGGTCCGACGTTTGCGTGAGAAAGTCGAAGACAACCCATCGACGCCGACGTATATCATCACGCGCCGTGGTGTCGGTTACTATTTAAAAGCAGGAGAAGAAGACTAAACGATGAAACGGACGAACTTCTTTAAATCTATCCAGTGGAAGCTCGTCGTCATCTATGCGCTGCTCATTCTTGTTGCGATGCAAGTCATCGGAGTGTACTTCGTGCGCTCCCTCGAACGACAATACATCAACAACTTCTCGCAGTCGCTCGTCGATCGCGCCAACCTTCTGAGCTATAACGTCAGTGAAGGGATCGCATCGAACGGCGGTGACTCGACCTCGGACCAGCAGTTGAACCAGGTACTGGATCAACTGCTGTCTGAGTTTACGGAGAGCACGACGCTAGCTGATGACATTCGCGAAGTCCAGATTATCGACACGAACAGTGTCGTCCGGGCGACGTCGAATCCGAATAACCAAAGTCTCGTCGGACAACGGACGGCGAACTCGTTTATTCAAAAATCGTTTGCGACGAGCGGAGCGCAAGAGACGCTCGTCTATGAAGACTCGAACGAACGCATGCGTGTCGTCGCCGTCCCGGTCAAATCCGAGGTCGATGGGACGACGACCGGTATGATCTATATCGAGGCCTCGATGCAGTCCATCTATAACCAAATGGAACAAGTGACGAGGATTCTCGCGACCGGGACGCTCATCGCTCTCATCATCACATCGATCTTGGGAGTGTTGCTGTCACGGACGATCACGCGACCGATTGCGGATATGCGTCGTCAAGCCGTCGAGATGCGAAAAGGGAATTTCTCGCGGAAAGTTAAAGTCTATTCCGACGACGAGGTCGGCCAACTTGCTTACGCCTTCAACGAATTGACCGATGAACTGATGGAGGCGAACGCAACGACGGAAGCCGAACGGCGCCGCTTGACGAGCGTCCTCGAGAACATGTCGGACGGGGTCGTCGCGACGGATCGCTCCTTGCGCGTCATCTTGATGAACGACCAAGCCCGCGATATGATCGGGCTCGCTGAAGAAGAAGCGATGGGGGCGAACCTACAGAACTTGCTCGAATTCGATGACGAGATCGTCATCCCGGAAGACGGGACGATGCCGCCAAAACTGATCGACCTCAGTACGGACGAAGAACTATTCCTCGTCCGCGCCTACTTCTCACCGATCCAAAAGCATAGCGGACCAATCACCGGTCTCATCGTCGTTCTGCACGATGTGACCGAGCAAGAACAAGTCGAGCAAGACCGCCGCGAGTTCGTCGCGAACGTCAGCCACGAGCTGCGGACGCCGCTCACGACGATGCGGAGTTACCTCGAAGTGCTCGCGGAAGGCGCATACAAGGACGATGAGCTCGCCCCGCGCTTCCTCGAGACGACCCAGAATGAGACGGAGCGGATGATTCGCCTCGTCAACGATCTGTTGCAGCTATCGAAGATGGACAGCAAAGAGTATACGATGCAAAAAGTGAAGTTCGATTTTATCCAGTTCTTCAACGACATCATCGACCGGCATGAGATGACGAAAGGCGAGACGATCCAGTTCCGCCGGAAGCTCATGAAACGCCGGGTATACGTCCACGCCGATCAAGATAAGATGACGCAGGTCATCGACAACATCATTACGAACGCCATCAAGTTCTCGCCAGAAGGCGGGACGATCACGTTCCGGACGATGCTCCGTGCCAAGCGACTCGTCATCGGTATTAAAGATGAAGGGGTCGGCATTCCGAAATCGAATTTGAAGAAAATCTTTGAACGGTTCTACCGGGTCGATAAGGCTCGGGCCCGCAATATCGGCGGGACCGGACTTGGTTTGTCGATTGCCAAAGAAGTCGTTTCCGCCCATGGCGGCGACATTTGGGCCGAGAGTGAGTTCGGACGCGGGACGACGATTTACTTCACCATCCCATTCGATACGATCGTGGAGGTGAATGACTGATGGAACGACCACGCTTCTTGGCGAAGCCAGAACTAGTGAAATCGCTCGTCTTGCTCACCTTGATCGTCACGTCCATCGTCCAAACGGTCATCCTCTGGGACTACCATCCGAAGTATCAGTCGGTCCAGTCTGAGACGCAAGTCGCGACGGTGGATGAGTCGCTTCAGCGACAACCGCGCCAAGTCATCGTACCGGCCCAGACGGTCGTCCACAAGAACAACGCCGTCTTCGCCACGAAAAACTCGCCGAAACAGATTATGCGTGTCATCCGGGAGTCGTTCGAGGCGAGCGAATTTAAACCGCTTGCCGTCAAGAACGTCCCGAGTTTGTATGCGGGTGTCGATGAGGCCGTCGAATTGATTTTACCGGAGCCGTATTATGCGGATACGCTCAGCTACATGCTTCCGGGCTCATACAGCTTGTCCGGGAAAGTGCCACAGCGGGCCCTCATCTTCATGGAGGACGACACGTGGCGCATCCGCACGATCATGAGCGACCAATCACTTTGGGAAGGGCGTTTGTCGAAAGTCGGTCAAGGGGACGTCAACAGTCTGTTCTTGAAAGACTCAGACCGATCGATGCGTCGTGTCACGTACACGGATGAACGCGTCAACTACATTCCCGTCGTCGGACCGGAGATGAACGAGCTGTTCGCTTACGACGTGTCTCAGATTCAAATCTCGGCCCGTCTTGATTGGATGCGCGATACGTTCTTCCCGGGCGACCCGAATGTACAAGAAGTCGATCCGGCCAGCTCCGTGGGCGCACTCACGAACGGGATTAGCGTCGCCGAATATGATGCGAACCTGAACGCGAGCCGTTATCGAAACTTATCACGCAACAGTTCGGAACAGGAGTCGGTCATCGGACTCGACACGATCGTCGAGTTCGTCAACTTCCACGGAGGTTGGGTCGATGAGACGTCGGAGAGCCAAGGTTTGTCGCTTCGGTTTGATGCGATCACCCCGGCCAACAAAGGTTTTGAAACGACCGTGTTCCGGTTTCACGTGAAGGGTTTCCCGGTGTTCAGTCAACGGGAGGCGTTTATCAATAACGATGCCGTCGACTTATCGACGCTGCGTGTCGAGAACGACGGGACACAAGTCCGGTCGATCACTCGGCACCATCTCGAGATCGATCGCTTGATCTCGGTCGGGACGACACAGCTCGCGGACGGACAAGATGTGGTCGATACGCTCGTCAATGCCGGACGATTTGAAAACGTGACCGAGATTCGACTCGGTTATGAGATTGAATACAATGAAGACACGAGCCGTTACGTCACGTTCTCCCCGAACTGGTTCGTTCGGGAAGCCGGAAGATGGATCCCATTCGATCAACCGGATGACTGGACAGAAAGGATGATGTATCGTGGATTGGAGTAAAGCGAAAACGATTCTTCTCTTCGCCTTCCTCGCGCTGAACATCTACCTGTTGTTCCAGCTTTTGACGGAAACGTGGGCGACAGAGGTCGTGACGAACGACAATACGTCGATCGCGCAAATCTTGGACCAACGAAACGTCGATGCGTCGAAGTTGCCGCGGATGGGTCGGGATATCGGTTATTTGACGGGGTCGTCGGAACAGATGTCGGCCTCGATGATCACGAAGAACCGGGAAGCCCAGCTGGCGACGACGCTCGACAATATGCAACTCGAAGTCGAGCTCAAACAGCCGGTCCCGCTCGATCAAGACGATTTACGGACGACCGCGTCGACGTTCGTCTCCGAGTATGTCCCGTTCGGTTCCGAGTATGCGTACTGGCGCTATGACGCCGAGACGCGTCAAGTCGCCTTCGTGCAGACGTATGAGAACAATAAGATCTTCTCGAACCCCGAGATCGATGGGGAGACCGAGCAGTACATCGGTCCGTCGCTCCTGTTGCTTCAATTGAACGAAGCGCTTGAAGTGACCGACTATAAACAACGTCATTTGACGAACTTGTCCTCGAAGTCGCAAGACGATCTCGTCTTGACGGCGAGCGAGGCGATCTCGCAACTCGCGGCCCGGAAGTACTTCCAGCCGAACCAAGAGATGCGGGCCATCAATACGGGCTTCTATAGCCTGCCGCTCGACAGTTCCGGCAGCTTGATCATCATGCCGCCGCTCTGGTCGATCACGATTGACGAGGACGTCTACTTCGTCAATGCGATCGATGGGACCGTCGAACGGGTCGAATTTGATTCAGAAGAATGAAAGGAGTGATCGAGTGACTTTACGCTATAGTGTGCTTGCGAGCGGTTCGACCGGGAACGCCCTCTACATTGAGACGGAACGGGCGAAATTGCTCGTCGATGCCGGATTGACCGGGAAGGCGATGCAACAACGCATCACTGAGATTGGACGATCGTTTGATGGGATCGATGCACTGCTCGTCACGCATGAGCACTCCGACCATATTAAAGGTGTCGGGATTCTCGCTCGAAAATATAACTTACCGATTTATGCGAACGCGAAGACGTGGGACGCGATGGAATCGTTGATTGGAAAAGTCGACCCGGCCTTGAAGTTTCACTTCGAGGTAGGGGAGATTAAACAGTTCGGGGATATCGAAATCGAGTCGTTCAACGTCAGCCATGACGCAGCCGACCCGATGTTCTACCAGTTCGCGCATGACGGCAGACGCCTCGCCCACATCACCGATACGGGCTATGTGTCCGATCGGATGAAAGGCGTCATCCGCGGGGCCGATGATTTTATTTTCGAATCGAACCATGACGTCTCGATGCTCCAAATGGGACGGTACCCGTGGAGCGTCAAACGACGGATTCTCGGGGACTACGGTCACGTCTCGAACGAAGACGCGGCCATCGCGATGAGCGAGGTCATCGGAGACCAGACGAAACGGATTTATTTGGCTCACCTCAGTAAAGACAACAATATGAAAGAACTCGCTCAAATGAGCGTCTCCCAAACACTCGGGATGCGCGATGTCGACCTCGGTCGCATCAAATTGTGCGATACCGACCCATCGACCCCCACTTCGCTCGTTTCTTTATAAGCGAACTTGGGAAAAGACAGATAACACACTGTCTTGAAGGGGGGACGCGTCGTGAATGAAGAGAGACACCATGAGTATGAACCTCAAGACGTCGAACCTTTAGAGCACGAAGCAGATACAATGAACGATGTAAAACCGACGTACCCATCTCGCAGCGAGTGGCGCCCGAAACAAGAAGAACATGTGCGCCATAAGCCGCGAATGAACTTAAAACCGTTGTTACTCGGAGGGGTTGGCGGATTCTTAGGAGCGGCTTTGTTCTTTTTGGCGATGATGCTCTGGGATTCCCCAACCTCTCGTTTTGTGACAAATGAACTGATTCGGACGGAACAAGCCGTCACCATCACGGAATCCGACATCACGAGCGCTGTGACGGGTGCTAAAACGTCCGTCGTCAGCATCACGAACATCCAGCGGGCGTTCACCTCGGACTCGCAGTGGGAGGCCGGAGCGGGCTCTGGTGTCATCTATAAGGTCGACGGCGACACGGCGTATATCGTCACGAACTTCCACGTCATCGAAGAAGCGGACGAGATCAACGTCGCGTTTTCTGACGGACAAGTCGCTTCGGCGACGATTCTCGGCGAGGACCCGCTCAACGATTTAGCTGTCGCATCGGTCGAACTGCCCGCCAATATCGATGTCGCTCCGATTACGCTCGGGGACTCGACCGTGCTTCAAGCAGGCGAGACCGTCATGGCGATTGGCAATCCGCTCGGCGTCTTTTCAAACTCGGTCACCCGTGGTATCGTCAGTGGTGTCGAACGCACCGTGCCGGTCGATACGAACAGTGACGGCCTCATGGACTACAATGCCGAGGTCATCCAGACCGACGCCGCCATCAACCCGGGGAACTCCGGCGGGGCACTCATCAACATCCGCGGCGAGCTCGTCGGCATCAACTCGATGAAAATCGCCGAGGCGAGCGTCGAAGGGGTCGGCTTCTCGATTCCCGTCAACGTCGCGCTGCCGGTCATCGATATGCTCGAGCGTGATGGCAAAGTGACGCGGGCCCAGCTCGGCGTCACGATTCAAGAAGTCATCGCCGTACCGGGTAACGTCCGGGAAGAGTATGGGATTAGTTTTGACAACGAAGACGGGGTGTTCGTCGAGGCAATCACGCCCGGCAGTCCGGCCGAAGAGGCGGGCCTCCGCGTCGGTGACGTCATCGTCAAAATCGGCGACCGCGACATCAAACGTTACGTCGATTTGCGGGACGCGCTGTATCGTGATGCCACGGTTGGCGATAACGTCACGATTGAATATACGCGACGCGGCAAGGCAGGCAAGACCGAGGCAACATTAACTGAAGCAACCTAAAGGAGCGGCGACGCTTCTTTTTTAAGGAGGAAACATTGTGGAAAAAAAAGTATGCAAGGAACATGTTGAAATCGCTTTAGATATCATTGTCGATGAGACGGGGGAATACCCGTTGCTCGAAGAACTATCCACAAGTGGACAAGTGACATGTGAGTTCTGCGATGCCGACGCAACATATGTTGTGTCAAGCAAAAAATGATTATCAACATGTGGATTTGTGGATAACTCTGTGGATAACCCTATGGATAACTCCAAAAAAACTGTGGAAAAAGGAAGAATTGGATGAATATTTCAATTATCACGGTCGGCAAACTAAAAGAGAAGTATTTGAAACTAGGGATTGCCGAGTACACAAAACGCCTGTCGGCCTATGCGAAAGTGCAGGAAATCGAGGTCGCGGACGAGAAAGCGCCCGAGCATTTGAGTGAAGCGGACATGATTCTAGTAAAACAAAAAGAAGGCGAGCGGATTTTAGCGAAAATCAGTCCGGACACGCATGTGATTGCTTTGGCCATCGACGCCAAGCAACGGACGAGCGAAGAGTTCGCCCGTGAGCTCGACCACTTGGCGACATACGGCAAGAGCAAAATCGCGTTCGTCATCGGCGGTTCGCTCGGTTTGTCGGACGACGTCATGAAACGCTCGGATGATACGATCTCCTTCTCGAAGATGACGTTCCCGCATCAGTTGATGAAGCTCGTCTTGTGTGAGCAGATTTATCGGGCATATCGGATCAACCGGAATGAGCCTTACCATAAATAAATGAGGTCTAATAAAAGGTTGATGAGCCAACGCTCATCAACCTTTTATTTTGCCTTGAAAAGACGAATATTTTTCAGTTGTTCAATCAAGTGTTCTTTCATTACTGCGCCATTGGACTGGAATTGTTGCGGATAATATTTAGGCATGAAGATCGGGGCCCCTTTTGCAATCCATGCTTGGCGATACATCGCGTGAGTCTCTTCTCGTTTCATAAACAAGCCATTTTCAAGTTCGACGTCATCGTCGTCTCCGAATTGAAATTGGCAACATAGACAAATCTCAAATGAAGGATCATGAAATTCGTTGTAAGCAGGTTCGTCTAATCCATCAAACCCGCATATGGGACAGATATATGTCATTGGCTATTCCTCTTTTGCTGATAAAATCAATCTTTGGTCAGTATTTAAAGTAAGAGAAGAAGAAAAATGTCAGATACTAAATTTTTCCTCCTTTTTTTATATTAAAAATAGTATGATTTATCCATAGATATTTAAATGTTTACATACAAAATCTAGTATCAAATTTTCAAATTACTGTATGACAAATCATTGATGATTTCAAAGAAGAAAAGTTGAATCCGTGAGTGGCCAAAACGAAAACCACTAATAGTGCAGGAGGAAAATCGAATGGACAAAAGAAGTGAAGAGTCATCACAATTTGCACGTACATCAAAACAACAAGAGCCTAATAAAAGAAAATGGTACGGAACAATTATAGGTAGTGCATTTCTTATCGTACTTCTCGCTTCAATGGCAACTTGGTTTTTCGTTGGAAATGCATCTAAGGATAAAAGCTCTGTGACAGTTAATCAAATTCGTGAAATCGCGACGCTTGCAACGGCTGAAGCGCATATCGAGACAACTATTGAAGAAGAGAATAATGAGTTGTTAGGCATAAAATTGCCATTTAATTTAGCCGGAACAAAACAAAAAATTTTACTCGTTGTTCCTGGTACAGTCATAGCAGGAGTTGATTTGAAAGAAATAACGTCTGAAGACATTGACGTTAATGAAGAGGAAAAGAAATTAGATATCGTCTTACCCAAGGCAAGTTTTCTTCAAGAACCGGCAATCGATATGAATGACGTATCCTATGTTTCAGATGAAGGATTCCTTCGTGGAGAAGTTACATTTGACGAGGGGACCGATTTAATGAAGAAGGCACAAAAAAATATTAAGGATGAGGCTGTTGAGATTGGTTTATTAGTTACAGCGGAACAAAATGCCGAAAAATTTTTGATTGGCTTCTTTGATAATCTTGGTTATGAGGTAAGTGTAACCTTTGAATAATAAAGAAAAGGAGATCTAAACAGCGATGCTACAGATCTCCTTTTTGCTTGGTGTCAAATCACGAAACAATCTCACTCATCAACGCATGCGTATTCCCCTCAGAATCCTTGAAAAAAGCCATCCACGTCTCGAGGTTCTCCATTTTCGCGACGAGGTGCGGCTGGTCGATAAACTGAACATCTTTCGCCAAAAGCTGTTCATACGCCTCGATGAGATGGTTCACTTGGAGATATAGCACAGAGCTCGCTTTCGCAAAGTCTTCATTCTCGGGACGCGACAGCATGAGCCGCACTCCGCTACATTCTAAAAAGGCGAGGTTGCCTGTTTGGAATAAGAGCGGAAGTTGAAGCGTGTCCCGATAGAAACGTACCGCGCGATCCAAGTCGTGCACCGGTACATAGATTTGTCTGATTTGCTGAATGAGATTCAAACGACATCCCTCCTGAATTAGGTTCTATCACGAGTGTAGCGAATTTATCCTGGATTCCCTTCCTGTTTAACGAGTTTGGCGAATCCGTTGAACCATGAATAGTCCGAGCGCCAAAATGACGGTTAGGACAATGAACGTGAATCCCAAATAGAAGGGTGAACCGGTCGTCCCGATGGCCACCTCGTTTTGAAGCATAGTGACGTTATCCGCCTCGGCGATGATGTCGGGTTCATAATTGAGCGTGCGGATGAAGCCGATTCCGAAGGTGGCGACAACATAAATCAGATGGAGTGCTGTGGATAGAAGAAGAGCGAGTCTGATTGTTTTCAAAATGGTGCTCCTTTTTGGATATAATCATGTATAACGATAGTATAACTAGAATTGCCTAAACCTGACAGACAAGGAGTGAGACTGATCGAAACCGTTTATTTAGCAGGTGGTTGCCTCTGGGGCGTCCAAGCGTTCATCAAGACGTTACCCGGTGTCATCGAAACAGAGGCCGGACGGGCGAACGGGGCGAAGGATACGCTTGACGGAGAGTATGACGGCTACGCCGAATGCGTCAAAACGACGTTCGATTCGAGCATCGTCACGATGAAGGATTTAATGAAGTACTTGTTTGAAATCATCGACCCATACAGCGTCAATCGTCAAGGCGAAGATGTCGGCGAAAAGTATCGGACCGGCGTCTATAGTACCGACCCGCGCCACTTGGAAGTCGCGCGCACGTTTATCAATAGTCGGAGCGATGCGAAGCAAATCGCGGTCGAGGTATTACCGCTCACGAACTACATCCGAAGCGCGGACGAGCATCAAGACCGGCTCGCACGATGCCCGGACGATTACTGCCATATCCCGAAGACGTTATTAGACAAGTACAAACAATGAGCCGACACGGCATCGTGTCGGCTCATTTGTTATGCCCGCTCGAGGACGTTCACGAGCAAGCGATGCACGACCTCGTGGTCACGCACGTCATGCAGTTTGTAATCTTTCCCCGGTAACGTATACCACTCGGCCGCCCCGACGTACGTGATGGCGAGCTCGAGCGTGCCGTCTTCCTGACATGTCGTCCGTAATTCAAGTTCTCCACTGATGACGCCGACTTCCTCGGTCATGACGCCGTGGGAGGCTTTAAATACTGAAGATTGCTCGTTCATAGCGAACTCCTTTCTGAATCAATAGATGCAGGCGTTGATGGCCGTTTGCAAGGCCGTCTTTTCTGTGGATTGGAGGTTGAGGCCCCAACGGCTCTTCGTCTCGACCCACATCTTCGCGTAGGCACAGCGCGCACCGGTACGGGGAGGCTGCCATGTCGACGGGTCTTGGTCCCCTTTCGAACGGTTCGAGCTGGCCGAGACGGCGATGAGCTGTGGCCCATTCAAATCGTTGGCGAAGCTTTGGCGCTTCGTCGTCGTCCAGCTGCTTGCGCCTGAACGCCATGCTTCGGCCAAAGGTACGACATGATCGATGTCGATGTCAGACGCTGATGTGAATGTGATGCCGTCATAGTAACTGTACCACTTACCTGTGGTGACCGGACACTCATCGACGACCGAGTCGGCGTCGCGTTTCAAGACGATGTGCCGCGTGTTACACCCGTTCCCTTGGCTGCTCCAATGGGGGAATAAGTCACGACTATAGCCGGTCATCGACCCTTCATTTTTCACCGTCAAGGCGTTTAATTTAGATAACGCCATTGACTTAGATGGGATACCTGGCGGGAGCGCCGAAGCGGTTGGCGTCGTGAAGTGAAGCGTTGTGATGACCAAGATGATGGCGAATAACGAACTGATGCATTTTTTAAGCATGTTTGTGCCTCCTATTATGTATGACGACTGGACGACGTGCATCGTAAACGCACGATGCACCTCGAATATACATGGCAAGGAAGTGAGAAATACGCAAATTTACGAAAAATGAATCTAACGATTATAAAACTTGAGGTCAGGGACATGATACATGACATCAGACGTCCCGGCTTTAGCACTACTGACATACGCGTAGGCACCAACTATTGGTATAATGAAGGCGGTTTGTAGTAAAGGACGAAGGAGTTGGGATGAATGAATCAAAAAGACATCGCGGCGATTCGCAAGCATTTCAAGTTGAATGCGGAAGCGGTCAAAATCGCTGACATTTATAATATTTATATTCGCCAAGACAGCAACGAGATTTTCCATGAGGAGTTGCGCTCGTTCCCGTTCGTCGAGCAGGAGCATCAAGAGCTGTTCCTCGCCAACTTCAAGAAAGTGCTCGGCGGCAAGATTGACGAGAAGTTGTTCGAAGTGAAGTTTCAGCATCCAGAAGCAGGTCAGACCGATCATACGCAAACGTTATTGTATGAGGCACTCCGGACAGATGACATCGAAGAATGGGCCGGCATGATGCAGCGGGTCGCACTCAAGATGGTGCAGGACGCACCGTTCGAGAAAGACATGGTCATCACGTTCATCCGCTTCAAATACAATAAGCCGACGCGTCGCCATTCGGAGGAGACGGAAATCGATATGCGTGACGAGGTATGGACATCGCGGTTCATTCTCGGCAGCATCAACCAGACCGAGCTTCCGAAACAGTCACTCGTGTTCGACTATATCGAGCGAGAGTTCAAATCGAACATCTTTATCAACCCGGTCATCAAGCTTGACGCCCCGGTCGGCGGCTTCTTGTTCCCGTGTTTCACGGACAACGCGGCCGACGTCAACCATATCTTATATGCGGCGCAGAAGGCGCACCAACCGGACTTCGGATTCATCGAGAACGTCTTGAACGGGACCGAGATCGTGACGGCCGTCGAGGAGAAGGCGATGTTCGAGGAAGTCGTCAAGACGGTCATCGGCGAAGAAGTGAACGTCGGGACGCTCGCCACCGTCTATGATGAAATCAATCAGATGATCCTGGCCGAAGCCGAGCGCAAGGACGAGGACGAGACGGTGCCGATGATTGACGCCCGCACCGTCGAAATCGTGTTGAAGGCGAGCGGGGTCGAGGACGTGACGACGGAGAAGGTCGAGCAGGCGTTCCAACAAGTCGTCGACGACCGCCAATATGAGATGAAGGCGAGCAGCGTCGTCCCGAAATACACGTCGAAGTCGATTAAAATCAATACGAAAGTCGCCAATATCTCGATCAGTCCGCAAGACCTGAAGTACGTGAGACAAGTGAACGTGAAAGGGAAACGGTGCCTGTTGATTGAATTAGAAGAGGATACGGAGATTGAAGGATTCAAGTTGATCTCGGAAGAACTGCTCGACTAATAAATTTCGACTGGAGGACATCGAGTGCATCCGATAGAGCTGATTGAACATTTGATGGCAGCTGTTATGGTTACGCTGATTTTTGCGGCGTCCTATGTATTTCGTGGGAAATGGCGGACGATGATTCGCCTGTTGGCTGTAATCTGCATCATCGCGTATGCGGTGTTTTATGCGATTCGCCCGTCTTTAATCGAGGACCGGGTCGCGGCAGATGTCATCATTCTTGAAGACGAACTCGAAGAACGATATCCGAATGAAACGTTCACCGTCACGACGATCCCGTTTCGGACAGAGGGGTACGAGAGCACGGATCCATACACGATATATGTGACGTTTTCGAGTGAGCCTGACGCGGAGTATTATTATCGGGTGACAGACCAAGGTGAAGTCGAGCAACGAGGGTATAGTTCGACAATCGAAGGGAAAATGGATTTTCTACATTGAAAAGACGAATGCTCAGGCGCAACGCCTGAGCTATTTTTATGACAATCAGGTGAGGAAGGTTGAATTCAAGACTGGTTATCGGTATGATTTTGTTGAAAGCGTTCTCTCAACAACGTTGTTTTTTTTAACAGTTTCCGAAAGCGCTTTCGATAATGTTGGTTAAACACAAAAAAGGTCCGGAGAGATCATCCTCTCCGAAACCTGGATTGTTTACTTATGGGCTTTACTAACTTTTAGCTTTTTACCTTTGATTGGCGTTGATTCCATCGCCTGAAGGACGAGTGAGCCTTTGCCGTTCAAAATGTCGACGTACGTCATTTGGTCGTTGATTGTGATGATACCGATATCGTCTGCCGTCACACCAGGAATTTTGGCGATTGTACCGACGAAGTCGATGGCGCGGAGTTTTTTCTTCTTCCCGCCGCTGAAGTGGAGCTTCATGATGTCTTGGTTGATGCGGGCCGTCTTGTTGTTGCGAACGACGCGTCGTCCGCTCAACTTCTCTTCGAAAGCGGCTTGGTTGCGCGCGACTTCTCTTTCAGTCGGTGCATCCATTTCCGGGATGTCGAACTTGATGAACGCTTCGATGGCGCGAACGAACTTGCCTTCATGCGGCGTCGCGAGCGTGATCGCTTTTCCGGCGTTGCCGGCACGGCCTGTGCGTCCGGTCCGGTGCACGTAGCTCTCTTTTTCCATCGGCACGTCATAGTTGATGACGAGGTTGACGTTATCGACATCGATTCCGCGCGCTGCGACGTCGGTCGCGACGAGATAACGGAAGTTACCCATCTTGAAGCCTTCCATAACGGCGAAGCGGTCTTCTTGCTCGAGGCCACCGTGGAGGCGTTCACACGAGTAACCGGCTTGATCGAGTTCGCTGTACACCGTGTCGACGTGTTCTTTCGTCCGGCAGAAGATGAGGCAGCTGTCTGGATTTTCGACGACCGTCAAATCTTTCAGTACGGCGAGCTTGTCTTCGCGGCGCACTTCAATCAAGCCATGTTCGATCGTCGAAGCGGTGACACCGCTCGATTCGATAGCCACACGGATTGGTTCGTTCATGTGCTTTTGGCATAAACGCTCGATGTCGTTCGGGAACGTCGCTGAGAACACCATCGTCACGCGGTCGCGCGGCAATTCTTGAAGAATCGCCTCGACGTCAGCGAGGAAACCGCGGTTCAACATCTCGTCGGCCTCATCGATGATCAAATAATCGATTTTATCGAGGACGAGCGTCTCCCGTTCGATGTGGTCCATGACGCGTCCTGGTGTCCCGACGACGACGTGCGTCTTCTGTTTCAATTCATCACGTTGCTTCGAGAACGGTTCTTTGCCGTAAACGGCAGTCGCCTTGATGCGTTTGAAACGACCGATGTTCGTCATATCCTCACGGACTTGGACGGCGAGTTCGCGCGTCGGTGTGAGAATCAGCACTTGCGGCTTGTTTTCTTCCCATTCGATGAGTTCCGTGACTGGAATCCCGAACGCCGCTGTCTTACCACTCCCGGTTTGGGCTTTGACGACCAAGTCTTGACGCTCGAGTGCGAGCGGGATGACTTTCTGTTGGACCTCGGTCGGTGATTCGTATTTCATGATGCCTAGTGCGCGTTGGATATCTTCGCTTAGGCGATAGTCTGAAAAGCTTGGTTGATTCATAGGTTTACCTCATTTTCGTGTAAGAAACTTCTATTCGAGAAATTTTCATTAGCAATTTGTATTACGCTTCATTATACACGAAAGCAACCCGTTCGTCGTTCATCCCGAAAATCGGTCGAGTGTGAAGCTGGACAAGTCGAACGGACTTTTTATAGCCAACGTGCGTTCAGCAGGAGCCTGTGCATGTCATTCCTCATGAAGCAACCGCTGCATATACGGTTCAAGTTTGAATTGCGGATGGTCTTCCAAACAGGCTGAGAATAAAGTGTGAATCGATTGCTTGGCGCGTTGGATTGATACCGGATCGATGGAAGCGGGATACGTCCGTAAATAATCCTCAATGAACGAACTTTTCAACGTGTGATACGCCTTGAATTGATGAACTTTTCGCCCCTCTTTCAATGTCTGGGCCGTCAACGTCAACTCGCGCAACGTCTCGAGCATCTTCAATGCATAGATAGGATTGTTTCGCTTCAACTCTTTCTCAAGTGCCAGCGAAGCATAGATAAACTCGAAGGGAACGTCGCTAGTCTCGTACCTGATTGGGCTGGCGATGAACCGTTCATGTTCGGTTTCCATGTGTTGGAGAAGTTGCCCGTTCCGATCGACCACGACGTTCCAAAGCGGGGAACGAACCGGGAGTATTTCAAGCGGGGCGATGGAGACGTTAAACTCTAAGCGGTTCTCAAGCAGGACAA
This sequence comes from Exiguobacterium sp. s28, assembly GCF_018618135.1. Classification (NCBI taxonomy): domain Bacteria; kingdom Bacillati; phylum Bacillota; class Bacilli; order Caryophanales; genus Exiguobacterium; species Exiguobacterium sp. s28. The sequence continues at coordinate 45,216 of NZ_JACSLL010000009.1, forward strand.
TCAATAAATAGATATCTGGTCCGAACTGCTTTTCTTTAATGAAAACCGGGGATAACTGTAGAAAGTATTCGGCCAAATGCCGCTTGATTGATTGGGGGTCAACGCCAGTGCGGGCAGCCACCATTAAATCGATATCGGAATAACGGTCCTGATATCCTGCGGCACCAGAGCCGAGCTGAACAACACCTTGAACGCCTGTGTCGGTTTGTAGGTGATTAAGAACGTGCTGGAAGTGTGTGTCTCTTTCAACTGTACTGTACATAGAATGACCTCGTTTTCGTAGATGATAAATCCTTATTCTACCAATCGAGGGCAAACCCTTTAATCACATAAGGAGGATGCAGTGATGAAACAAACTTATGCACAACTGGTGAGGCTCTTGAGCCAGTCTCAAAACATGAATCATGAGAACGGCGTCGAAACAATCATCAAACCCGTCCCGGACACTGATGTGACCGGTGATCTCGACCCGCGCGTCCTGGCTGTCATCCAAGGATATGCCGCATCCGAGCCGGAAACGTCATTCGACTTGGCGTCGGCCCGTGCCAGCATGGGCTGGCCGAACCGTGACGTGACGACGATGGACATCACGACAGACCACGTTTTGATTCCGAGCGCTGACGGCGACATCCCGGCGCGCCTGTATCGGCCGCGCACGGAAGAGACGTTACCGGCCATCCTGTTCTTCCATGGCGGCGGTTTCTTCGGCGGGACGCTCGATACGGTCGAGAACCCGTGCAAACTGCTCGCCGAGAAAGCGAACGCCCTCGTCGTCTCGGTTGATTACCGGCTCGCGCCGGAGCATCCGTTTCCGGCAGGACTGAACGACTGTTACCGGGCGCTCGAATGGGTGCACGAGCGTGCCGATGACCTCAGAGTGTCACGCGACGACATCGCGGTCGCCGGCGACAGTGCTGGTGGGAACTTGGCGACGGCGTGTTGCTTACTCGACCGATCGAACGAGAGAAACATGATTCGTTTCCAGGCGCTCATTTATCCGGTCGTCAATCTGGGATCGATTCCGACAGACGACTATGAATGGAAGCTGGACAACTATGAAATCAAACATCATCACGACTTGATTCGCGGAGTCGTCCGGGCGCTCGCTGACAATGAAGGATTCTTCAACCAGCTTTATTTACAGGGAAAGGCCGAGCTGACCGACCCGCTCGTGTCGCCGTTGTTCGCGGATGATGTGAACGGCTTACCGCCTGCTTTGATTGTCACGGCCGAATACGATTACCTTCGTCTCGAAGGTGAGGCGCACGCGCGTAAACTCGCACGCGACGGCGTACCGACGCGACTGATTCAATATCGCGGGATGGACCACGCCTTTATGGACAAGCTCGGCGACTTTCCGCAAGCCGAAGACTGCATGATCGAAATCGCAAATGGAATGAAGGAGATGACACGATGAAGACTTACACATTGAACTGGGATACATATAAACAACTGGCGCGGACAGCCGTCGCAGAAGGGGCCGTCCTCTTGAAGAACGAACACGCGACGCTTCCGATTCAAGCGGGGACGACCGTTTCCGTATTCGGGCGCAGCCAATTCAACTACTACAAGAGCGGCACAGGATCAGGCGGGATGGTCAACGTCTCGCATGTGACGAGTCCGCTCGAGGCGCTTCAGGCGACAGAAGGCATTCAATTGAACGCGTCGCTTCTTGAGACGTACGAGACGTGGGTCGAGGCGAATCCGTTCGACCAGGGTGTCGGTTGGGCCGGTGAGCCGTGGTCGCAGCCAGAGATGGAAGTGACGGACGAGCTCGTCACAAAAGCGGCCGCAGCTTCTGATTTGGCACTCATCTTCATCGGACGCACGGCCGGTGAGGACCGAGATAACACGGCCGACCCGGGCAGCTATTTGTTGACGGACATCGAGCAGGCGTTGATCGAGAAAGTGTCCAAACAATTCGCGAAAACGGCCGTCGTTTTGAACGTCGGCAATATCATCGACATGGACTGGGCGCACCAACCGAGCGCAATCCTTTATACGTGGCAGGGTGGAATGGAAGGTGGGACCGGGCTCGTCGACGTCTTGACGGGTGCTGTCACGCCATCTGGTAAGTTGACCGATACGATTGCCAAATCGATTGAGGACTACCCATCGACGAAAAACTTCGGACATGCGGACAAGGGCATCTATCAAGAAGACATCTACGTCGGGTACCGCTATTTCGAGACGTTCGCCAAAGATTCGGTGCTCTATCCGTTCGGCTTTGGCTTATCGTATACGACGTTCACGACCGACGTCGCGACGGCGAGCGAACAGGATGGCGTGATCACGGTGACCGTCGATGTGACGAACACAGGCGCCGTTGAAGGAAAAGAAGTTGTCCAGCTGTACGTCGAGAAGCCACAAGGCACGCTCGGCAACCCGGCTCGTTCACTCGTCGCCTTCAATAAGACGGACACACTCGCACCGGGGGAACGGACGACGCTCACACTCAGCGTCCCAGTCACGGACTTCGCGAGCTATGACGATAACGGCGCGACAGGGCACGTATCAAGCTTCGTTCTCGAGGCCGGGACATACGAGCTTCACCTTGGGACGGACGTCCGCACGGCGCGACCTGTATTTACGTATAATGTAGATTCGCTTCAAGTCATTGAAACGCTCAGTGAAAACATGGCCCCGGTCACTCCGTTCGACCGCATCAAGCCGGTCGTCGGTGAGAATGGCTATTTGGTCGAATACGTGCCGACGCCGCTCCGTGCGGTCGATGTCGAGGCACGCTATCTCGCCGAACGTCCGCTCTCGCGCGACTACGTCGGTGACAACGGCTTAACACTGAAGGACGTTTACGCCGGCAAGGCCGAACTCGAGACGTTCCTCGATCAGTTGACGGATGCAGACCTCGCCTGCATCGTCCGTGGACAAGGGATGAACTCGCCGCGCGTGACACCGGGAACGGCCGCCGCGTTCGGTGGGGTATCGGACCGCTTGAACGACCTCGGCATCCCAGCAGCATGTTGCGCGGACGGCCCGTCCGGCATCCGGATGGACATCGGGACGAAGGCATTCGCCCTTCCGAACGGGACGCTCCTCGCTTCGACGTTCAACGTCGAATTGGTGGAAGACCTGTTCGAGATGACCGGACTCGAGATGCGGAAAAATCGTGTCGATACGCTCCTCGGACCTGGGATGAACATCCACCGCAACCCGCTGAACGGCCGGAACTTCGAGTACTTCTCGGAAGACCCCCACGTAACCGGTAAGATGGCGATTGCTCAATTGAACGGGATGCATCGCGTCGGCGTGACGGGAACGCTCAAACACTTCAGCGCCAACAACCAAGAGGCGCACCGTCACGATATCGACTCGATCGTTTCGGAGCGGGCGCTGCGTGAGATTTACTTGAAAGGGTTCGAGATGGCCGTCAAAGAAGGCAAGGCGACATCAATCATGACGACGTATGGCGCCGTCAACGGCGTCTGGACGGCTGGACTCTATGACCAGAACACACGTATCCTCCGGGACGAGTGGGGCTTTGACGGCATCGTCATGACCGACTGGTGGGCGAAAGTGAACCACCATGAAGACGAGCCGGCGAACCGTCAGAACACGGCGGCGATGGTCCAGTCGCAGAACGACTTGTATATGGTCGTCGACCGTCCGGACACGAACTCGTTCGATGACAACACGGGCGCGGCTCTCGCGGCCGGGTCGCTCACGCGCGGTGAACTGCTCCGTAGTGCGGCGAACATCTGTCGTTTCGTCTTGCAGTCACCGGCGATGGAGCGCGAGCTCGGCATTCACGACGGGACGGTCGAGGTGATCGGGCTCGACGAGGAAGCCGGACAAGCCATCGACTTTGATGTGACGTATCGCCATCTCGAAAACGGGGAGAGCGTCAGTTTGAGTGACGCCGACACATCGACGGGGAACACGCATGTCTTTGCCGTCTCGGTCAATGAGACAGGGACGTACGACGTGACGATCACGGCGAAGTCGGACGCAGGCGAACTCGCCCAGATGCCGGTCACGTTGTTCGCCAACAACATCCCGGGCCCGACGTTCACGTTCAACGGCACGGACGGGGAATGGGTGACGCAGACGAAGCAAGTGTTCTTCTTGAACCAACACAACTATTTGCAGCTCTACTTCGCGCTCGGCGGTCTCGACGTGAAAGACATCACGTTCACGCTCGTCGACTCGTTCAGCATGAAAAACGGCTGATGAGCCCGATCGCTTCATCGTATACGTCTGGCCGCCTTTCACACATCACGAGCTATTCTGTATAATGAAGTCAACATCTTGTGATTGGAAAGGGGGGCGCATATACGTGGAAAATCGTTTGAGATTTTCTAAGTCTTCAATCACTCATGCAAAGCCAGTTGTCACAAAGGCGATCATTTGCATGGGGCAGAACGGTTAATTTGATCGCAATCTAGTCTTTTACAACAATGGCTTTGCTTCCTTATTGTCGGATTTTTTATAAGGAGCGAGCAGAGATGAAGTACGTAAATGCGCAACAGATTCTTCCAGAGAAGTTGCTTCAGGAAGTTCAACGATACGTCCAAGGGGAGACACTTTACGTTCCCCGGACCGGTCAAGACAAGAAGCGCTGGGGAACGGTCAGTGGTGGGAAACAGCTGCTTGAAAAACGGAATGAAGCGATTCGAACATCCTTTGCGAAGGGGACTCGGGTCGAGCAGTTGGCCGCTGACTATCATTTAGCGGTCACGACCATTCGGAAAATCGTCTACTCTTCACAGTAACTAGCGGTACAGCGCATTTTTTGCGACTGTACCGTTTTTGTATAGAACAGTTCTAATTCAAAGTCGGTACAATCGGGTCGTCCAAAATCCTTTACACTGAAAGGAGTCAGGATTGAGAAAGGATGACTGAATATGCAAGAGCGTTTTATTGAGAACCACCAATTTAATTTCATTCGAGAGCAAGTCGAGACGATTCGAGATAGTCGAAAGAAAAGTTTACCGTCTTCCGTGTTACAAGCCGTCATCGATTTGGCAAATGCCAAAATTGCTTTTCTGTTTCCTGAAGCGACACCAGCTCGGCTTGCCATGTTGGACGTATCAAAGTTACAAACTGACGAAGCCTATGATGGGTTTATAGATGAGTTAAGACCTCACGTCCGGTCGTTTCCGCAAGTGTCGGTACAGCAAGTGAAAAAAATGTTTCCCAAACAGAAAAAACTGAGACTTCCAGACCGAGATGATCTCAATGTGAATCGGATATCTTATATGAGCTGGAACGACCTGCGCTCCAATCGGAAATATATCGTTTGCGAGAAGGACCATCAGCTCATGGGAATCGAGCTTAAGGCAAGCTCGAATGCGAAGAAAAATATTTGCGCCTTCTGTAACCAGTTGGCAGAAGTCTCGTACTGTGTCACCATCACAAAAGCGAAACAAGCGAAAAATCCTGACTATTATAAAGCGATTGGGACGTATATTTGTACAGACAGTGCCTCATGCAACGAGAACATGACGAATCTTGACGCCTTGATGACGTTCGTCGAAACGGCGTTAAAAGAGTAAACGGAGAATCGACCATGCGTCGATTCTTTTTTGTGGAGCTTAAAACCAAGCGCATTTTGTTGTCTTTACAAAACCTATACAGGATTGACTCGGTGTTGAAAAAGCTTCTTAACAAATTTCCTTTAGTCTACAAAAGTCTAGAAACGCAGTACATATTCGGGAGGGACTAAGGAAATGAAGAAATCGATGAAAAAAGTGATTCCATTGGCGGTCGTGTCGACACTTGCACTTGGTGGGCTGATTGGGATGCAACAAAATGAGGCCGAAGTACAGGCGAAAGAAGGAAAGAACGGCAAGGCGAAAAACGTCATCTTTATGATTGGGGACGGGATGGGTGTGCCGTACACGACGGCGCTTCGTTATATGAACGATACAGAAGGGGTAGATATGCCGCAGACGGCATTCGACCCTCACTTGGTCGGATTACAGTCGACGTATCCTGAAGATGAAGAAGAGAACGTGACAGACTCTGCGGCAGCGGCCACGGCGATGAGCGCCGGTGTCAAAACGTATAACAATGCCATCGCGGTCGATAACGATAAGACGGATGTGAAAACCGTCCTCGAGCAGGCAAAAGAGAACGGCATGTCGACGGGGATCGTCGCCACGTCTGAAATCACGCATGCGACACCGGCCTCGTACGGTGCCCACGAAGAAGAGCGCAAGAGTGAGAACGCCATCGCTAACGATTATTATGATGATTTAATCAATGGGGAACATAAAATTGACGTCATGCTAGGCGGTGGGACCGAATTCTTCGAACGCTCGGACCGCAATATCGCGAAACAGTTTCAACAAGATGGATATAGCTATGTAAAATCGGCAGAAGAGATGAAGCAGGACAATAATGAACAAGTGCTCGGCTTGTTCGCCGAGGTCGGACTCGACAAGATGATCGACCGGGACGACAGCCAGCCGAGCCTGGCTGATATGACGACGTCGGCGCTCGATCGCTTAGAGGACAACGAAGATGGATTCTTCTTGATGGTCGAAGGCAGTCAAATCGACTGGGCCGGTCATGACAACGATGTCGTCGGCGCGATGAGTGAAATGAAAGACTTCGAGAACGCATTCACAGTCGTTGAAGACTTTGCGAAAGAAAACGGGGAGACGTTGGTCATCGTCACGGCCGACCATTCGACCGGAGGCTTCTCGATCGGATCGGACGGGAACTATAACTGGGACCCGGCTGCGATTCAAGCTGCAAAACGGACGCCGGACTTCATGGCGAAACAGATTGAAGCAGGAAAAGATGTGGAAACCGTCTTGAACGAATGGATCGACCTTGAGCTGACGGATGCTGAAATCAAATCGGTCCAGCAAGCTGCCGAAACGAAAGACGTGACGAAGATTGACAATGCGATTGAAAAAATCTTCGACGTCCGCTCAGGAACGGGTTGGACGACGGACGGTCACACTGGGGACGACGTACCGGTCTATGCGTACGGTCCTCAAAAAGAGCAGTTCACGGGCATGATCGATAACACGGATCAAGCCGCTCGCATTTTTGAGCTGTTAGAAAATCGTGGGAAAATCAAATAATAAAATTGGATTTATAGATGACGCGGACAGTTGCCGCGTCGTCTTTTTGTTTAGATTTAGCTTGTATGTAGCACTTTGATTGCGTGTCGCAACGTCTCGACGTCCTCGTTTCTCCAGCCGAGTCGATCCACGGCATTGATGAACTGACGTGTCGCTTTGATGAGGGCATCTTTCAATTCCTCAAGCGATACAGTCCCCATAGGCGTCTTAGCATGACCATCTTCTACAAAGGTGAGCTCAACTTCTGTGGCGGTCACCTTTTTAGTGGCTATCCGGATCGGGCCGTCCATGAATTGAAACGAGTATGTCTCATGCAATGGGGCGAATAAGAGGGCGCGGGCATTAGCAATCCACCAGTTCAAGACGACGGCGACGAAATCAGACCATCCTTGTCCCGGGAAATAAGCATAAGCATCGATGACGAAGGCAATATTGCCGATGATATGTGTCTCATAAATTAAAGAGTCGAGATCTACTTCGATTGAAACTTGACTGTTCATAAAAACTCCTCTCAACGATCAGCACAGAAAAATACAATGAACTGAACCATAGTTGGGTAAATACTCGTATACATGGTACCACACACAATCGGAGGGATGACGATGAACACGCTCTACATGAAACAAAAGGTTTTCAGCCTGCGCGGACGTTTCACCATCAAGGATGCGGATGAGAACGATTTGTATTTCGTCGAAGGAAGCTTCATGAAGCTTCCGAAGTCGTTTACCATCTCGGACAAAGACGGCCATGAGATTACCACAATCACGAAAAAGACGTTCAGTTTCTTGCCGAAGTTCTATGTCGACGTCGAAGGCCAAGAGACGGTCACGATTTCGAAAGAGTTTACGTTATTCAAACCGCGTTATACGATTGATGCGGCCGGAATCGATGTGCAAGGCAACTGGTGGGACATGGACTTCCAAGTGATGCAGAACGGCCAAGTCATCGGCAGCGTCCAAAAGAAATGGTTGTCATGGGGTGACAGTTACGAGATTCAAGTGATGGACGAGACGATGGAGCACATGCTCATCTCAATCGTCGTCGCCATCGATTGTGCGAAGTCAGACCAAGCCGCAGGTGCTAGCGCGGCGACATAAAGGGGATGGAACGATGGAGTTTTGGGATGTGTATGATGTGGACCGCAAGAAGACCGGGCGGACGTGGCAGCGGGGCAACCGTCTCGAGAACGGCGATTATCATCTCGTCATCCACGTCTGCATTTTCAACAAGGACGGACAGATGTTGATTCAGCAGCGCCAACCGTTCAAAGACGGTTGGGCGAACATGTGGGACATCACCGTCGGTGGCAGCGCCACGGTCGGTGATACGAGCCAACAGGCGGCGATGCGCGAGCTCGAAGAAGAGATCGGGCTGAAAATCGATTTATCCCACACAAGGCCTCATTTGACGGTCAACTTTGACGAGGGGTTCGATGATATCTATCTTGTCGAGGCAGAAGTCGACCTCGACGAGTTGACGTTACAGGAATCAGAAGTGCAGGCCGTAAAGTGGGCGGATGAGGCGACGATTCTCGACATGATCCGTTCAGGTGAATTCATCCCGTATCATGAACCGATGATTCCATTGTTGTTCGCGATGCGAGGCCAGTGGGGAGGAATCAATCATGTGGCAGCAGTACACGTGGATCAATGAACCTAATGAAGTGAGCGCAGGTGAGAGCCTGACGTTCCAGACAGCACCAGACACCGACTTTTGGCGAAACACCCACTACGGATTCAACCGGATGACGGCGCACGCGTTGGTGACGGCCGTTTCGGCCGAGCGGTTCACGTGCCGGGCGACGATTGAGATGGGGCCGAGCCATACATATGACCAGGCCGGGATCCTGCTGTACGTTAACGACGACCATTGGCTCAAGACGGCCGTTGAATATATCCCGGACGGACCGTCACACCTCGGGGCCGTCGTCACATCCTTTGGCTATTCGGATTGGTCGACGCGTGATTTCCCGAACAAGGATATTCACGGACGGTTGACGTTCGAACTCGTCTATACAGATGGAGATGTCGAGGTGTTCTTCGAATACGAGGGAGGTGCGCGTGAGCAGTTGCGAATCGCTCATCTCCATGATGTGTCGACGTTATGCGTCGGACCGTACGCTTGCAGTCCGGATCCGGAGGCGCCTGGATTCAACGTCACGATTTCAGATTGGACCGTCACGGAAGCATCGACTTGAGTCATCAGTCGATGCTTTTTATCAAAATTAGGCGAGAATACTCCCGCTTCTAAACGTCGCGGGCGAAGCCCTAGTGAAAGTGGGCTATGAATCGCCAACCTCTCTTTTGGGTATAAATACCTAAGGGAGGTGAACATCTTGTTGAAGCATAAAGCGTATAAATTCCGGATCTATCCGACAACGGAGCAGGAGATTCTGATTGCCAAGACGATTGGTTGTTCACGCTTCGTCTTCAACCACTTCTTGACGAAGTGGGAAGAGACCTACGAGGCGACAGGAAAAGGACTGTCCTACGGTTCCTGTTCGAAAAAAATCCCTGTACTCAAGCAAGAGTTCGACTGGCTGAGGGAGGTCGATAGCACATCTGTCCAAACCAGCGTCAAGCACCTCGCCGAAGCGTTTGACCGCTTCTTCAAGAAGCAGAACGAACGGCCCCGGTTCAAATCGAAACGGAACCCCGTCCAATCCTATAAGACGAACATCCAAGGCAAGTCTCAACTTCCTGAGGTGTCGATCGTCGGCAACCGGCTTAAGCTGCCGAAGTTGAAGTGGGTCCGGTTCGCCAACTCGAAACAAGTCGAGGGCCGAATCCTCAGCGCCACGATCCGACGGAACGCGACGGGCAAATACTTCGTCTCCCTGTGCGTCGAGCAGGAGATCGACGAACTGCCAAAGACCGGCTCAACCGTCGGCGTCGACGTCGGACTGAAGCATTTCGCCGTCCTGTCCGACGGCACGGTGTACCAAAACGACCGCTATTTTCGCACGCTCGAGAAGAAACTGGCGCGCGAGCAACGAAAACTCTCCCGTCGTCAGCTCATCGCCCTGAACAAGAACATCAAGCTGTCCGAGGCGAAGAACTACCAGAAACAAAAACGCAAGGTCGCCCGCATCCATGAGAAGATCGCGAACAAACGTACCGACTTCCTGCACAAGGTGTCGACCGAGATCGTCAAAAACCACGACGTCATCGGCATCGAGACCCTGCAGGTGAAAGACATGCAACAGGACCGCAAGTTCAGCAAAGCCATCTCCGATGTCAGTTGGTCGGTGTTCTTCCACATGCTCGAGTACAAAGCGGACTGGTACGGCAAGACCGTCGTGAAGGTCGGGAAGACCTTCGCCTCGAGCCAGCTCTGTTCAAGTTGCGGCCATCGACACAGAGACGTGAAGCATCTCGGTTTGCGTGAGTGGACATGCCCGGGTTGCGGGACCCACCACGACCGCGATGTGAACGCAGGACTGAACCTCAAACGAGAGGCCGAACGCATCCTCGCCTCTTCAACCGTCAGGACGACGGGGCTAGCCTGATCAGGTTTCGACTGTTAGGTCGGATCACTCAGGAATCCTCCACCTCCAAGCGAAGCGTAGGTGGGGGTAGTTCAAGTCATTTTCATTTCACTTTAAGAAAATGGTTGAATCGAGGCATGGAAAAATTTATAATTACGTTAACGAAAGCGCTTTCGGAAAGCGTTTTCAATTTGTACGTCACTCAATAAAGGCAAGGTCGATCGCGTCGTCCCTGCCTTCATTCATGCCAAGGGAGGAAATGTAATGAAGAAATGGGTCGCACTTGCACTCGGGACCGGTCTTGTCTTATCTGCCGCACAAGGCGCATCTGCCGAAAAACCGGAGAAAAAAGACAACACGAAATGGAAGCTCGTCTGGTCGGATGAGTTCAACCAATCAAAAATTGACCAAACGAAGTGGAATTTTGACACGGGGAACTGGTTGAAGGACCAAGACGGTACGCCGGTCACACCAGGCTGGGGAAACAATGAGAAGCAATTTTACACGGACAAAAACGAAAACGCTTTCGTAAAAAACGGGAACCTCGTCATCCGTGCAAAAAAAGAACAAGTGACAGACGAACTCGGGTCATACGATTACACGTCGGCGAAGTTGACGACCAAAGGCAAGTTCAGTCAAACGTATGGCCGCTATGAGATGCGGGCGAAGCTCCCGACTGGCAAAGGGCTATGGCCGGCGTTCTGGATGTTGCCAGAACAGGACCGCTACGGTGCCTGGGCCGCGTCTGGTGAAATCGACATCATGGAATCATGGGGCAGTCAGCCGGATAAGGTCGCCGGAACGATCCATTACGGCGAGAACTGGCCGAACAATAAATATACGGGTAAAGACTATCACTTTGAAGAAGGCGACGGCATCGACAAATGGCATACATATGCGGTCGAGTGGGAACCCGGCGAGTTGCGCTGGTACGTCGATGGGGAATTGTACCAGACTCAAAACGATTGGTACTCGAAAGGCTTGAACCAAGCGACAAAATATAGCTATCCGGCACCGTTCGATCAAAACTTCTATTTGATTATGAACTTGGCCGTCGGCGGCTGGTTTGATGGAGACGTCGATGCGACGACACCATTCCCGGCCGAGATGAAAGTCGATTATGTCCGCGTCTTCGATTTGAAAAACCGCGACTATCGAGAAGCGGTCGAACCGGTGTATACGGATGAAACGATCGTGCTTCCGGACGGGGCGAAACAACCGACTGAAGACGGCAATCTCGTCTACGATCAAGATTACACTGAGCCAATCACGACCGTGACGAACGGTTCGCAGGCGCTCGACCCTGTGAATTGGAACTATGTGGCGTTACCCGATTTTGGTGGGGCCGGATCCATCGACGTGATTGAGCAGGCAGGTTCACGCTTCGCGGATATCTCGATCACGCAAGCCGGCAGTCAGCCTTACTCGCACCAATTGATTCAAAACGTGTCACTCGGCAAAGGCGGTCACTATAAAGTGACGTTCGATGCGAGTGCCGACTCGGCCCGTTCGATTGCTGTCAAAGTCGGCGGCGGACCAGACCGCGGTTACGCCAAGTATTCGGATGAAGGCTCGTTCGATTTGACGACCGACGTCCAGACGTACTCGATGACGTTCGACATGACGGAAGACACAGATCTCGCGGCACGCCTCGAGTTCAACGTCGGACTCAGCACGGCAGGCGTTCAAATCGGGAACGTCCGTGTCGAACAGACACCGCGTGAAGCACTCGACCCGAATGCGACGAAACCGGTGCTCGGAGACGGGAACCACGTCTATAACGGCACGTTCGACCAAGGGGCGATGGACCGGTTGACGTACTGGCAGTTCGACCCAGGCGCGACGAAAGGGACAGGCACAGTTGACGAGGAAGCCCGTCATTTTGAGTTCGTCACGAACAAGAAAAAAGGCCAACCGGCGACACTCGTCCAAAACGGCATTCAATTGACAGAAGGCCGTGAGTACGTGCTCCGCTTCAACGCCAAGTCAGAACGCATCAAATCGCTTCAAGTCGGCTTGAACGGATTGGACGGAGACGCGTATCTCCCGCTCCAAGACGTGTCGTTGACACGTAAGTTCAAAGCAATCGAGATTCCATTCACGATGGGACAAGAGACGGACTTGTTGAGCCAACTCCAATTTGTCCTCGGCTCTGCCAAAGGCACAATCACACTCGATGATGTGCAATTATTCGATGTGACACCGATTGAGGTCGATCCTTCACCGCTCAAGAACGGTTCGTTCACAGAAGGGTTGACGCATTGGGGCTCGTACGTCCACTTTGACGCCCAAGCGGCGGTCGAAGCGGTGAACGAGGCGGCTCAGTTGTCAATCACGCAAGAAGGACAAGAGCCATGGAGCGTGCTCATGGAGCAAGGCGGCCTCGAGTTGCATGCAGGTCAAACGTACGTCGTACGCTTTGATGCCAAATCGACAGTAGCCCGCAACATGGAAGTGACGATCGAGAACGCGGTGTACACGCGTTACTTGAGTGAAATCGTCCAAGTTACTCCTGAGACGAACACGTATGAGTTCGAGTTTGTCATGGGCCAGACAGACATGACAGCTATGAAATTCTTGCTCGGCCGCACGGACGGCTCGCCGCTCGGCGCGCACGATGTGACGATTGACAACGTCAGCGTGACCGTAAAATAATCGAAAATAAGAGCGCCTCGCATGCATGCGAGACGCTCTTTTTGCGTTTAAGACTCTCGTTTTCGACTGATCAGCCGTGCTGTACGCATCAAGGACGGGAGTAACTTCCGTCGCTTGCGGATGGCCAAATATCTGGCTTCCCACGTCGGTTTGAACTTGTGTTTGAACTGACGGAGTCCACTGAACGGATAGATGTAACTGATGTTCTCGAAGATGTCGGCCGCAATTCGCTCCGGCCAGTACGCGAACGTGTGCTCACCGACCGAGGCGAGCGGTGCCATGCCGAGGCCGACATGGGTGTAGTCATTTGACCGTGCCCACTCGATCACGTGCAGAATCAGCACCTCGATCGATCCGGGCGGAGCCTCACCATGGGAACGCATCAAATCGATGGAGACGGTATCATTGCCGCGGAGCAACGTGATGAAGGCGACGACTTGTCCGGTCTCGTCACGAAGGAGGGCGACCGGATAGTGAAGCAAGGCCTGCTCATTGAAAAAGCCGAGCGAGAAGCCTTTCTCGCTTCGATTGCCGAGCCAGTCGTCCGAGATGCCGCGCAGCGACACCATCAACTCGGATGACGGGTTCATGACGATGTCGGTCGTATAGCCCCGCTTCGTGAATTGGTTATGGAGCGAGCGCATGTTGGCGCGCTTTTTTCCGGTGAGCGAGAACGTGGAGACGTCGACCGTCGCCTCTTCACCGAGCTTGAAGAATGTGAACCCGGCATCGTGCAGGCGCGGCATCCAGTCCGGGGTGACTTGATAAAAGAGCGGGATATAGCCGAGCCGGTCCGTCTCTTCGATAAAGGCGAGCAATAGGTGTGACGCGGCGTCTCGCGCTCCTTGCACATCCCCGAGGACGATGGCGTGATTGCCAGATACGGTGAACAAGAGACACGCCTCGTCGTCCGGCCCATAATAGACGAGTTTGTCGTTCATATAGGCCAAGTCGAACGCGCTCGTCGTCGCATGCGTGGCTTGAAACGCCGCGAAGCGGGACGGTTCAAACGACGTGCCGAGCTTTGGACGTTTCAACCGGTTGAACAGCGTGAAGATGCCAATCAACAGCAGTCCGGACAAGACGACGGCGGCGAGGCTCAACCCGGCGGCAGCTTCCGGGTCGAAGAAAATCGTGTCGGTCTGACTGAACGACTGCAGCAGGAACGCGTGCGTGCCGACGTAGAGGCCGACATAGGCGACGTTGCGGACGAAACGGCTGACGGTCACGATGGAGCGATAGCGTTTGTGTTGGGTCCGGGTCAACCAGACGAACAAGGCGAACCCACCGACGACGAACGCTTCAAACAGATTGAAGCCGCGTGCGATGACACCGATACTGGCAATGAACACTGCGACGCCGACAAGCCAGAGCACGCGTTTCGTCCTTATGTACATCCCGAACGTGGTCAGTAGCGTCAACAGACCGGCGGTGAACAGCGCGAGCGTGCCGACCCACTGTAACCAGAGGGCGGTCGAATAGAGCGGTGACACGCTCGGTAACAGCGTCTGGAACCACAAGACGAGACTCGTCATCAATGCGATCAGGCTTCCGGCGAGCCGTCCGGTCTTGGCGAGTGTGCGCGACACGATGCGCCAGACGACGGTTCCGATTTCATAGGACGACCCGATGATCGGCTTATACTCGATCTGTTTGACGACCTGGTCCCCGAAGACGAGCGCCGCCAAGAACAGGCCGATCATGAACGGGACGATGAAGTAGACGAAGCGATAGACAATCAAGGAAGACAAGACGATCTCTTGGTCGATACCGAGCTGGGTCATCCCGACGAGGTATAATAGATCAAACGAACCGACACCACCCGGGACGAGCGAGACGACCCCGACGATGGTCGCGACGATGAAGACGCCCATCATGGCCGCGAGCGGTGCTTCGCCTCCGAGCAAATGCAGGGCATACAAGGCGACGAGTCCGGCCGTCACCCATTCGGCGAGCGACGTCGCGATATAGCCGAGCAATGTGGGCCAATCCAAGTTCGACCGCTTCCGCGTCACATAGATATAGAGCGGTAGGACGGCGAGTGTCGCGAGGAGCACGGGCCAAATCCACTGTTTTGTTTCGGTGAGCGCGCTAGCCGGGAAGAGCCCGAGCAGCACGCCTGCGGCAAGCAACGACAAGCCGCTGATGAGCGTCGGGGTCATCCAACCGATGGCCCGGAGCAAACGCAACGTGTCCGTATATGGACGATACAGCGACGTCCGGAGCGCGATGCCGATGACGCCGCCAAACCCGATCATGCCGTTCATCGCGTTAGTGATCCATGCCGCGCGAAGCAGCTTCGAGAGCGGGATATGGACGTCGAGCGAGCGCAGTAAAAAGTAGTCGTATCCGGTCATCGTCAAGACGGCGACGAGGCCGAGTCCGATCAAGGCTATTTGTTCGAAGCCTGTCAACGCCTCTAACGTTTGAAACGCCGCGGCGAGCGACAGGTTTTGGAGCTCCTGGCCGCTCTGATAAAGAATCAGTCCAATCAATAGGAATGGAAGCAACCATTTCAGTTGTTTCCAGGAAAATCGCTTTTGCATCGTATGTACTCCTTCTGACTTGATTAGCTAAAGTGTACTCAATCGAGTCGCGTAATCATAGTACGAGTCAAAGGGGGAGACGGATTCAAAATCAATGAGATTCGTGAATCGCGGGAATGTAGACTGTAAGGGCAAGAAACAGGACGAGTGAACGAAAATCAATCTGATACATTGGAACAAAGGGGGTGGACTGAGATGCTGACGTTTGAAGAGAAGTGGGAGAAAGTGCTCGCCTGTGACGCGGCGTATGACGGACAGTTTTATACCGCGGTCAAGACGACCGGGATTTACTGTCGGCCCTCGTGCCGCTCGCGGAAGCCGAAGCGGGAGAATGTCGATTTTTATGAGACGAAAGCGGAAGCGGAGTCGTCCGGCTTTCGGCCGTGCAAGCGATGTCAGCCCGAGGTCGACCGTAGTCCGGCGAGCGCGCTCGTCCATGACGTGACGGCGTTCGTGCTCACGCATTACAAACGACCGCTCAAGCTTGAGGAGATTGCCGAGCACGTCAACTTGAGCCCGTTCTATGTCGAGCGGACGTTCACCCAAGCGACGGGCGAGACGCCGCGCCGTCTGCTCGAAAAGGTTCGCATCGACAAGGCGGCCCATCTTTTGCGGACGATGGACATGAGCAATCTCGCCATCTGTTATGAGGTCGGCTTTCAAACCACATCCAACTTTTATCGCGTCTTCCGACGGCTAAAGAGATGTTCACCGAGCATGTATCGAAAGGGGGGAGCCGATGAGTCGCTCATCGTTCGAGATTCACGTCACCGCTCCGTTTGATTTTCAACAATGTCTGCAATTTTTGCGACGCTCAAACGATGAAGTGATGCATGTCGCCCGCGAAACGTCCGTCTCGAAGCTGTTCGACGTCGAGGGAAGGTTGTTGCTAGGGGATATCATGGAGACGGCTCACGGCCTCGTCATCGCATTTTCGGAAGACGACATCACGAGCTCGGAACAGAAACACGTGGAGCGCTACGTCCGCGACTGGTTCGACCTCGACCAAGACGTCGCGGCGTTCGTGCGGATGGCCGAGACGGATGAACTGTTGCGTCCGCTCGTCCGAGAGTACGAGGGGCTGCGTCTGATCGGCTTCCCGGACTTGTTCGAGGCGCTCACGTGGGCCGTCATCGGTCAACAGATCACACTCTCGTTCGCCTACACGCTGAAACGACGGTTCGTCGAGCAGTATGGACCATCCCGTGAAGTGGACGGTGTGACGTACTGGGCTTTCCCCAATCCTGAGACGATCGCGCTCCTCGATCCGAGTGAACTGAGACCGCTCCAATTCAGCACCCGGAAAGCAGAATATATCATCGGCATCGCCCAGGAGATGACGGACGGACGATTGTCGAAACAGCAGTTACGCAGCGAGCCACCTGACGTGATGCATGGACGGTTGTTAAGCTTACGCGGTGTCGGGGAGTGGACGGCCGCGTATGTCCGGATGAAGTGTTTCCAAGATCCGACGGCGTTCCCGGCTGCGGACGCTGGTCTGCATCAGGCGTTGAAGCATCACCTCGGGCGAAACGACAAATTGACGGCAGACGAAGTGAGGCAGTACGGGGAACGCTTTGCCGGGTGGGAAGCGTACGCCACATTCTATTTATGGAGGTCATTGTATGGAGACGTATAGACTGGACTATGTGAGTCCGATTGGAATTCTGGAGATGGTCGGGACAGAGACGGCCATCCGCTCCATCCTGTTCGTTGAACGCGATGATGTCCGCTTTGAAGCGGATGAAATGACGCCGGACGTGTTGAAGACGTGCCACCGAGAAATCGAGGAGTATTTCAACGGACGTCGCCAATCGTTCACGTTCCCGTTTGAAGTCGAGGGGACGGTGTTTCAACAGGACGTGTGGCAAGCGCTGGTCATGATTCCATACGCCGAGACGACCTCGTATCGCGAATTGGCCGTGACACTCGGCCGTGACCGCGCCGTGCGGGCCGTCGGCAGTGCCAACGGGCGCAACCGGTTGAGCATCGTCATCCCGTGCCATCGCGTCATCGGATCGAACGGGACGTTGACGGGCTATGCGGGCGGCCTCTGGCGAAAGGAATGGCTGCTTCGACACGAGCAAACAAACGCATATCCGAGCCTGGCAAAAAAACATCTACCCCTCCATATCTGATACAATGGAGAAGTCCTATCGTGACGTCTGAATCGACGTAGTGGTCTAGGACGATTCTCGTCATTTAAGGGCGATTATTTGGAGGGTACCATGATAAAATTACTAGCAGATTCAACTTGTGATTTATCCGATGAGATTTTAGCAAAATATGAGATTGGCGTCGCGCCGCTCATCATCACGATTGACAATAAATCGTATGAGGACCGTGTCGACATCCAGCCTGATGAGTTTTACGGAATGTTGGAAGCGCTACCGGAATTCCCGACGACGGGGATGCCGAGCCCAGCGACATTTATGAAGCTGATGGAAGAGGCCGTCGAGAGCGGACATGACGAGATTCTTTGCATCTGTATGTCGAGCGGGACGAGCGGATCGTATCAATCGGCCGTGCTCGGTAAAGAATATTTCGAAGAGGCGCATCCCGATTCGACGGTGAAGATTCATATCGTCGACTCACGTTCGATGAGCCACGGGAGCGGTTGGTTGTTGATGAAGAGCGCCCAGATGCGTGAAGCCGGGGCGACGTTCGAGGAGCTCGTTGACTTCAACGAGAAGTATAAGCTGAAAGTGAAGCACTTCTTGTCGGTCGACGACTTGGATCACTTGATTAAGAGCGGTCGTATCTCGAACGCGAGTGCCATCATCGGCAAGCTGTTGATGGTCAAGCCGATCATGAGCATGAAGAACGGCAAAGGGGCCATCGTCGCGAAAGAACGGGGAACGCGTAAGGTGCTCAAGCACTATACGGACGAGTTCATCAAACGTTGCGACAAGGACATCACCAACTTTGTCATCATCGGCTATACGTCGGATCAAAAGATTGCTGAGAACTTGAAGGCGAAGATTCAAGCCGAATCCGACTTCGAAGGTGAGATTTACCTCATGCAGATGGGCGTCTCGGTCGGGACGCACGTCGGCCTTGGGGCCATCTCGATGTTCTTTGTGGAGAAATAAAACGTAAGCCGTCTCAATTAAGAGGCGGCTTTTTCTGTGGATAACGTTATCCACAGGCAGGGACGGTCCAGACGCGTTCCACGGACCAAGAGTTATCCACAATGTCGAGGCGATAGACGTCGGGATTGCTAAGTGTACGCCACGTGTCGAAGTCGAAGCAGTTATCCACATGTTGGAGTAGCAGCGCGAGCAAATTGCCGTGCGTCACGAGAATCGTCGCGCCGGTTACGTCGTCGAGATGGTCGATGACGCTCAGAATCCGGTCAGTCGCATCTTGCCCTGACTCGGCGCCGGCCAGACGGAACGAGGCGTCGGAGAACGAATGGCGGAGCAGTTCGAACCAATCGTCTCGCGGCTCAAGCGAGAGGATGCGTTCGCGCAACTTCGGCTCCGTCTCGATGGTCAGCTGCTTGGACGTGGCGAGCGGTGTGATCGAGGCGATGGCTCGCGTATAGTCGCTCGAGATGATGCGGTCGACGGGAATGTCTCGAAAGAAGTCAGCGAGGGCGAGTGCTTGTTGTTCGCCGGCTTCAGTGAGTGGGGCGTCCGGCTCTTGGCCAGTCGCCGAGCAATGACGGATGAGATAGAAAGCAGACATGATAGATCCTCCTTCATTATAGGGTTGGGTGCTTACCAGACGGTCAAACTCGTCCTCACATCGTTGGCGTCGGTCAAATAGGCGACGTCCTCAAAGGAACAGGAGAGGGCGTATGTATAGAGTGATTCAATCATTTGTTGATCTTTGCAGTACATATCGACGAATGTGGAGTCGACGATGAGCAGGGCGAGGTCACAATGGCTATCACGAAACGCCTCATACGTCTCAATGTCTTTCACCGGTCCTTTTGAAAAGGCCTTTAAATTTACGAAGATGAGATAGTGCTCATCCTGATGAATCAAATGAGAAAACGTTTCGCCGTCCATCTCGGTCTCTTCAGGAAACAACGGGTGATCAAGATCGCCGTCCTTCACACGATACGATTCCTCACCACCGACGAACCAGCTGTAAGAGGTGAGATCGATGGGACTCAACATGTCGGCCAGAAAGCGTCCGTATGTATTCGGGATTTTAAAACGGATGCCGCGCTTCACGGATTGCATTCCCCCCTTCAAAAGTTTCATGGATGAAATCCGTACTTAACCCTTATCAAACATCACAAAAGCGTTATAATCAATATAACAATTATAAACGGGGCGAGTCGGCGAATGGGGATTTACCGAATCGTCTCATACACAAATCCAGGGGAGAAGGATGGGGTTTTCATGAGCAGTGTTCAAAAGAGAACAGACGTCATTTTGATTGGTGCAGGCATCATGAGTGCGACGCTCGGGTCGCTCTTTAAAGAGCTCGTACCAGAGTGGGAAGTCAAAGTGTTTGAGAAGCTCGAAAGTGCAGGGGAAGAGAGTTCGAACGAATGGAACAACGCCGGGACGGGACATGCGGCCCTCTGTGAGTTGAACTATACGACCGAGAAGCCAGATGGCACGCTCGACATCTCGAAAGCGATCAACGTGAACGAGCAGTTCCAAATCTCGCGTCAGTTTTGGGCGCATCTCGTCAATAAAGGCTTGATTCAAAACCCGGAAGCGTTCATCCGTTCGATTCCACATATGAGCATGGTCCAAGGCGAGAAAGACGTCGACTTCTTGAAGAAACGTTTGGAAGCGCTAACAAATAATCCGTTGTTTGAAGGAATGGTTTTATCGGATGACCCGGAACAGCTCCGGGACTGGATGCCGATCGTCATGGAAGGACGTTCCGTCGATGAGCCGATCGCGGCGACGAAAATCGATTCAGGTACCGACGTCAACTTCGGTGCGCTCACACGGATGCTGTTTGATCATTTGACCGGCCAAGGTGTCGAGGTCAATTACAAGCATAGCGTCGAGGACGTCAAACGGTTGGCGAACGGGCTGTGGGAAGTGAAGGTAAAGGATATTCAGGCGAACACAATCGAGACGCACACGGCGCCATTCCTGTTCATCGGCGGCGGTGGCGGCAGCCTGCCGCTCCTTCAGAAGACAGGCATCCCGGAGTCGAAGCATATCGGCGGATTCCCGGTAAGTGGTCTGTTCCTCGTTTGTAAGAACCGTGACGTCATCGAACAGCACCATGCGAAAGTATATGGCAAAGCGAAAGTCGGCGCACCGCCGATGTCGGTGCCGCACCTCGATACGCGCTTCATCGAAGGACGCAAAGAATTGTTGTTCGGACCGTTCGCCGGCTTTACGCCGAAGTTCTTGAAGACAGGCTCAAACCTCGACCTCATCCAATCGGTCAAACCGTACAACGTCGTGACGATGCTCGCGGCCGGGGCGAAAGAGATGCCGCTCACAAAATATTTGATTGAACAGGTGCTCTTGTCGCATGACAAACGGATGGACGAGCTCCGCGAATTCATCCCGACCGCGAAGAACGAGGACTGGGAAATCGTCGTCGCTGGACAACGGGTTCAAGTTATTAAAGACACGCCGGACGGCAAAGGGACGCTCCAGTTCGGAACGGAAGTCGTCAGCGCCGAAGACGGATCGGTCGCAGCGCTGCTCGGTGCGTCACCGGGAGCCTCGACGGCCGTGCACGTCATGTTAAAAGTGCTCGAGCAGTGTTTCCCGAACCGGATGCCGGAATGGGAACCGAAAATCAAAGAGATGGTGCCGTCTTATGGCGTATCGCTCTCGGATCACCCGGAACTGTTCAAGACGATTCACGAATCGACAGCAATGGCGCTCGGCTTGAAAGAAAAAGGCGTCGTCCACAATTAAGCGAGTACAGGCGAGGATATGTTCATATTCTCGCTTTTTCTTTTTGATTGTAAGACAATTAATCCATATATTGGTTAAAAGTAAGTAGGGGTCTACATAAAATAGGAGGTGCTGCATGAATAAAATCATTCTTTCTGAATGGGAGCGTAAAAAATACGGTGATTATGTCAATAAACTTCGAGAGTACCCGGACTGTTTCGAGTATTGTGCGGTCCCTAACTACGAAGACCATATGGAGATTGCACAGACGGAATGTATCCAGTTGGGCGATTGTTTCGCAGTCCTGATGAGGCATGCGGATCACTATATTCTTGTTGCCATCCTGTTCGATGTCGAATGGGAAACGAGACAAGTGTTAGAATGGCTTGACCGCTGGGAAGTGCGTTGCATGAGACCGACAACAGAGACGCTTCTAATCTCACATGCGAATGATGTGGTTGAACAAATCAAATTCAAAGACCATCCACTTCTCTTGATTGAAAAAGGGTCGAAGACATTGCTTGTGGATCCCGAAGAACTTGTTGATGTGGCGGATGTGTATGATCAGTATAAGAAAATCAATAACACAGGGCTTGCGGAAGACATCATTATTGAGAAGGAATGAGGAGGGGGATTAGTGATGCAGAAGAACATGGAGGAGCTGGTTCAGCTAAAAGAGGAAGACTCCTATTTTAGACCGTTTGTTGTTGAGTCTGCGGATTCAAAAGGGAATGTATTTATTGTCGGCATCAATCCAGCCACACCTATGAAAGTGAAAGACTTCGAAGATACTAGCGAATATATCGATCTGATCTATAATCGAAGTCGATTCATGGAACGGATGCAGACGCTTCGAATCCGAGACGGAAAATCACGACTCTCTAAGACGCGGGTCGGTTTGAACGCATTCGTGAAAGATTTGGAAGCCAAATCTAGCGGAGTGATTAACGTGGTTGAAACGAACATGAATGCATGGCCTACAAAATCTGCAAAATGCTTGTCTTTACCAAAAAACAAACAAGCGGCAGTATACGGTGCACAAATCTTCAAAAGGGTTTTCTTCCACTACAAACCTAGCGTGTTGATTGTCCACAGTAAGCAAGCACTTGGCGAATTGCTGGCATTTTTGGAAATAGAAAAACTAAACCCATCCGTAACCTTCGATTCGAACGTGCGATTAGTGGACTGGATTGCAGCCGGCCCAATTACTTTTACGTACGAAGATGGAACAATTGGGACGATTTTCTGCTCCAAGCATTTTATGTACCACGGACATGTCGGACATAGCTTCCAGCCGCTGAAAGAACAGGTGCTGGCCGTCTTTGAACAATAAAAAAAGACCTCTTCGCACGGAAGGGGCCAATCAAGTAGTGGCGACAGGTTTTTCGCTCAAATAAGCAGCAATTTGTTGATCGATAATTTCTTCCGACAATTCAAGCGCGAGCGAAAGTTCTTTCACGAGGATCGTTTTAGCGTTCTCTAGAATCTTACGGTCCTGTTCATATAACTTTTTGTTCAACAAGAGAGCTTCGCTTTGGCGGCGAGCAAGCGTGTTGATGACTTGAGCGATCTCGTGACGGTTACCCGAGTGCACGACGTTCAAGAATTCACGATTGCGGTTGTTCGGATGGGGATTCCATTCGACACCCGGCGAGCGGAACGATTCAAGGATCTCTTTTGCTTCTTTGGCTTCAAGGAGCGTCAACATCATCACTTTATCACTATCGACGGGGATACTGATTTGTAACTTCTGTGCGTTGTTGATGGGATGGAGCGTATAGTACGACTTCGTCTCACCCGCGACCGTCATGTCGGAAATGTCGTCAATGCGGCAAACTCCGTGGGTCGAATAGATGATTAAATCACCAGTTTTGAACAAATCGATCACCTCTTCCTTTCATCAAGTATAGTAGTTCATGACACGAAATGTCAACTCGGTTGACATTTGAGGTGAGATATGACACAAAAAAATCCCTCCCAATCGTTAGGAGAGATTAAAGGTTCCAGTCGGTTTTCAACAACATTTTCAGTTGTCGGAACGCGTCGTCACCGAGTGATTCGGCGATTTTTTGTTCGAGTTCAGCTTTCAGTGCCTCGTTCTGTTCGTAGCAACGGACCCCGAGCTCGGTCAGCTCGATACATTTATCTTTTCGGCTCGTCGGATGATCGGTCACCGTGACGAGTTCTTTCGTCTTCAAGTTCTTGATGAGCTTATGGATCGCTTGACGGGAGATGTGGACGTTGCGCGTCACTTCGGCAATGGTCGGCTTCGTCTTATAGATGCGGGCGAGCACGTACCATTCGGAGTTGGAGATGTAGATATCGTGTTGCTCGTTCCAAGCCCGCTCGCTGATGCGACGGATTTGGTCGTGACGCTCGCTTAGGAGATCGAGGAGTCGTGTCGTCGGTTCTGTTGGAGTCAAATTGGTCACTCCTATTCGTTTTTGTCGTTCCTAACTATACAAAAGCCGATGTGTCGCGTCAATGCGCAAACGAGATCGTCATCCTCCGATAAGATTTACTGATTTAGGGAACAGAAAAACAGAGGAGGGACTTTCATGCCGACACGTACTGACTTGTTTCAACGCTATAAACAACATATTCTCGAACTGCCCGACCTGGAGGAAGCGACACTGAAGAGTGAACCGTTCTTACTCGAGGAGGACCCGAACAAACAACTTACAATCTATTACGCTCCGTTCGAATACGTTAACCCGCAGGCCAAAGTCGTCATCGCCGGGATTACACCAGGACTGTATCAAATGCGGCAATCGTTCGAGGCAATCCGCGATTTGGCGGACGCGCCAGACGAGGAGGCGCTCCGAGCCGTCAAACAACGGGGCAGTTTCTCGGGACCAATCCGCAAGAACTTGGTGA
Source organism: Exiguobacterium sp. s28 (assembly GCF_018618135.1). Lineage (NCBI taxonomy): Bacteria > Bacillati > Bacillota > Bacilli > Caryophanales > Exiguobacterium > Exiguobacterium sp. s28. Next base: position 69,670 of record NZ_JACSLL010000009.1, read on the forward strand.
CGATGCTCGACGACTTGGAGTTGCATCGTCACCTCGGTCTCCCGACGACGCTCGACTTGTTCGGCGAGGCGAACCATCTCGTGCAGAACACGGCGGTGCTACCGTATCCGGTCTTCTATAAAGGGAAGAACTACAACGGGTCGAGTCCAGACATGTTGAAGACGGACTTGTTCCGGTCTTATGTCGAAGGTAGCTTCGCCGACGAGATGGCCGTCCTCGAGGACGCCCTCATCTTGCCGATGGGGATTAACGTCCGTCGGGCCGTCGAGACGCTCGTCGACAAGGGTATTATCGCGCCAGAACGCGTCGTGAGCGGATTTCCCCATCCATCAGGGGGGAACGGCCATCGGCATCGCATCTTTGCCGAGAATCGTGAATCGATGCGGCGCCATATCGCTGACCATTTCAAACAGAACCCGTTAAAGTGAACCGGCCCGTGCGGTTCTTTTTTTGTGAAGCACCTCACCTGACAAGTTTGCTTTAGTTCGCTAAAATGGGGTACGAGGTTGACCCAGTTTTCCTATGAGAGAAAGGAACCGTCTATGATCACGTTAACGAATGTCAGCAAACAGTTCGGCCGCGACTTAGCCGTCCGTGACGTCTCGCTTCAAATCGAGCGGGGTGAGGTATATGGCATCATCGGCGCGAGCGGGGCCGGTAAGTCGACGTTGCTCCGGTTGATGAACCTGCTCGAGACACCGGATACAGGGCAAGTCACGGTCGATGGGGACGAATTGACGGGCCTGTCGAATCGACAGCTACGCGAGAAGCGCCATGTCATCGGCATGATTTTCCAACAGTTCAATCTCGTCGCGAACAAGACCGTCTATGACAACGTGGCCGCCTCGCTGAAGCTGGCCGGCCGACCGCGCTCGACGCATGAGGCCCGGGTGCTCGAGTGCTTACGTTTCGTCGGGCTCGAGTCGTTCAAAGACAAGTATCCGGCGCAACTAAGCGGTGGTCAAAAGCAACGCGTCGCCATCGCCCGGGCACTCGCGAACGAACCGCACGTCTTGTTATGTGATGAGCCGACGTCGTCGCTCGACCCGAACACGACGGCCGAAGTGCTCGGCGTGTTGAAGTCGATTAACGAGCGGCTCGGCGTCACCATCGTCATCGTGACGCATGAGATGGACGTCATCAAACAAGTGTGCGACCGCGTGACCGTCATGACGGACGGTTCGGTGTATGAGACGATTGACGTCATTCCGAGCGGGGTCGCAGACATCGACGACAATCCGTCCTGGTTCGTCGATCAACTGAAGAAGGCAGGTGAACCACATGCCTGAGGTGCTCCTGCAATATCAGACTGAGATTTGGCAATCGATCGGGGAGACGTTCATCATGGTCGGCGTCTCGATTCTCGCGGCCGTCCTCCTCGGTCTGCCGCTCGGGACGTGGCTCTATTTGTCACGAAAAGGACAGCTGTTAGAGAATCGGGCCGTCTTCTCCGTGCTCAACTTGATCGTCAATATCGTCCGCTCGTTCCCGTTCCTATTACTCGTCGTGTTTTTGATTCCATTTACGCGGCTCATCATCGGAACGGCCATTGGGACGGCGGCGGCAACCGTGCCACTCGCCATCATTGCCATCGCCCATTACTCGCGACTCGTCGAGCAGTCACTCCTTGACGTACCGCGTGGCGTCGTCGAGGCGGCCGTGTCGATGGGGGCGTCCATCAAAGACGTCATCTTCAAGTTCTTGTACGTCGAGGCCCGTTCCGGTCTCGTCCTCGGGCTGACGACGTCAATCATTAGCTTCATCTCGTACTCGACCATCATGGGGGTGGTCGGGGGCGGTGGCATCGGCGACTTTGCCATCCGCTATGGCTATCAACAGTTCAAGACGGAGCTGATGATGTACATGATTCTCATCATGCTCGTCTTCGTCCAGATGATTCAGTTCACCGGTACGACGGTGGCTCGGCTCATCGACAAACGCTAATTACCTAAAGAAAGAAGGAGAACTTATGAAAAAATTAATGGCGCTTTTCGCCTCACTCACACTCGTCCTCGCGGCGTGTGGGAACGATTCAGAAACGAACACGACGGAAGCCCCGTCAAACGAGCCGCAGACGCTCAAAGTCGCATCGCTCATCCCACCGATGACGGATATGCTTGAAATCGCGAAAGAGCAACTCGCAGAAGACAACATCGAGCTCGAAATCGTCGTCCTCGGTGACAACGTTCAACCGAACACGGCGCTCGCAGCGAAAGAAGTCGACGCGAACTTCTTCCAACACGTCCCGTACATGGAAGAGTTCAACCGCAGCAATGATGCCAACCTCGTCCCAATCGAACCGATTTACTTCGCCAACTACGGTGTCTACTCGAAAGAGTATGACAACATGGACGATATCCCGGAAGGCGCGACGATTGCCATCGCGAACGACGTGTCGAATATCGACCGCTCGCTCTCGCTGCTCGCGCAACACGATGTGATCGAGCTCGGTGAGAAGAACGGTTCGTATTACACGCAAGCCGATATCACAGAAAACTCAAAGAACCTCAAGTTCGAGGAAGTCGATTTGCTCATGCTCGCGCGTGCGTATGATGACGTCGATGCGGTCCTCATGACGCCGGCTTACGCGGCTCCACTCGGCTTGACGCCGAAGAGCGATGCTCTCTTGACGGAAGGTGTCGAGAACGACTTCGCCATCACGCTTGTTGCTCGTGAAGACAACAAAGATGAAGAAGCGATCCAGAAACTCGGCGAAGCACTCACAAGTGACGAAGTCCGCACGTTCTTGGAAGAGAATTACGAAGAAACGGCGATTCCGGCGTTTTAACGAGAAAAGATTGAGCCCAGACGGCTCAATCTTTTTTTTAGTATTCCTCGTATTCTCTCGGGTCTTGATTATCGATACGGCCGTCCGGCTTCGTCAGTGCGTTGAGCGTCTCCATCTCGTCCTCGGTCAATTCGAAGTTGAAGACGTCGAGGTTCTCTTTTTGGTGCAACTCGCTCGACGAACGGGGGAGCGGGATGACACCGAGTTGGACGTGCCAACGCAGAATGACTTGAGACACGGTCTTGCCTTTTTGTCTTGCTAGTTCCGCAATCGTCTCGTCATGCGTGACGGTCCGGGCTCGGCTCAACGGACTCCATGCCTCAGTGATGATGCCGCGCTCTTTGTCAGCTTGACGCTGTTCCACTTGGGAGAAGTATGGGTGGAGCTCGATTTGGTTGATGACCGGTGTCTCACCCGTCTCCTCAATCAAACGGTCGAGGTGCTCAGGCATAAAGTTCGAGACGCCGATTGAGCGGATCCACCCGTTCTCTTTCGCTTGGATGAGTGCGCGCCACGCCTCCACGTATTTGTCTTGTTTCGGGTTCGGCCAATGCAACAGGAACAAGTCCCAATAGTCGAGGTTCGCCCGATAGAGTGACTCACGAATCATCTCGAGTGCATCATCATAATTAAAATATTGAGCCCGCAGCTTCGACGTCAAAAACAGCTGCTCGCGCGGGATGCCAGATTGGCGGACGGCTTCGCCGACGGCACCTTCATTGTCATAGCGAATCGCCGAGTCGATGAGACGATAGCCGTTGCGGATGGCGCTCGTGATGGCGTCGACGCCCGGTTCACCTCGTAAATAGACGGTGCCGAGCCCGATGGCCGGAATCTCGTAGCCATCATGTAGTTTAATGGTTGGGATGTTCATAAAATGCCTCCTCATTCAAAATCCGTTCTCTTGTCCGATATTCCACTTTCCCGGGGAATCAAACGTTTGAATCGGTTGGAGTAAACCAAAATGAAGTTGCCTATTTTCCTGTTTTTGGGATAATTGAAGAGAGGTGATGGGGATGAAGTGGTGGTGGATGTTCGGGATATTGGCCATTGGAGGAATGATGGTCGTAAATGAGGCTTGGTATGGAAACTCGGCGGCGTTTGGAACGGCGACCAGTATGATTATCGTGACGTTGATTGGCCTAAAGAGTTTAGAAAACCGATATCGGATAAGAATGGGAGTCATCTTTTCATTATTGATTGCTGGAGCAATTTACTTCGGGTTGCCGAATTATTCGGTCGCTGAGGCAGAACATAACCTGAAACAAGTACATAAGAACGTGAACTATGTGAATGATGTCGGGGTGGTGAACGAAGGCTGGAATCCGTTTCAACCAAACCGTGTCTATTTATTTGAAATCGATTCAGGGGACCGAGTCTTGTTTTTACCCGATTCAGGAGACATTATAAAAACGCGTCCTCCAATGTGAGGACGCGTTTCTGATTAGTTGCGAATCATATAATCGAAAGCACCGAGTGCGGCAGTCGCACCAGATCCCATCGAGATGATGATTTGTTTGTAGGCGCTGTTCGTGCAGTCACCTGCTGCGAACACACCTGGAACGTTCGTCGCGCCATGACGATCAACGACGATCTCACCGAAGTTGTTACGCTCGACCGAGTCGAGCCAGTCCGTGTTCGGGACGAGGCCGATTTGGACGAAGACGCCTTCGAGTTCGACGTGATGCGTCTCGTTCGTCTCACGTGACAAGTACGAGATGCCGTTCACTTTGTCCGTACCCGTGATTTCTGTCGTCTGAGCGTTCGTGACGACGGTCACGTTCGGGAGGCTGTGGAGACGGTCTTGAAGCACTTGGTCAGCTTTGAGTTCGGCAGCGAACTCGAGCACCGTCACGTGTTTGACGATTCCAGCGAGATCGATGGCTGCTTCAATTCCAGAGTTACCGCCACCAATGACCGCGACGCGCTTGCCTTCGAAGAGAGGGCCATCACAGTGCGGGCAATAGGCGACACCTTTGTTTTTGAACTCTGCTTCACCTGGGACGTTGACGTTGCGCCAGCGTGCACCCGTCGACAGGATGACACTCTTACTCTTCAAGACGGCGCCGTTCTCAAGTTCGACTTCGACGAGGTCTTTCTTCTCGAGGCGCTTCGCGCGCTGGAGGTTCATGACGTCGATGCCGTACTCTTTCACGTGCTCTTCCAAGCTCGCGACGAGTTTCGGGCCTTCCGTGTAAGATGTGCCGATGAAGTTCTCAATCCCCATCGTGTCCATCACTTGACCGCCGAAGCGTTCCGCGACGATACCGGTCCGGATACCTTTACGAGCCGCGTAAACCGCTGCGCTCGCACCGGCCGGGCCGCCACCGATGACGAGGACGTCATACGGGTCTTTGTTGTCAAACGCCGAAGCGTCTGGGCCAGTACCGAGTTTCGCCAAAATCTCTTCAAGTGACATGCGCCCGTTGCCGAACGCCTCACCGTTCAAGAAGACGGTCGGGACAGCCATGATTTCTTTCGCTTCCACTTCCGCCTTGAACGCGCCACCGTCAATCATCGTGTGTGAGATGTTCGGGTTGAGGACGCTCATGACGTTGAGTGCCTGGACGACGTCCGGGCAGTTATGGCAGCTGAGGCTGATATACGATTCGAAGTGGTACGTGCCTTGAATGTTTTGAATCTGTTTGATCGCATCCGCGTCCACTTTCGGCGCCCGGCCGCTCACTTGGAGCAACGCGAGGACGAGTGACGTGAACTCGTGACCGAGCGGGATTCCTGCGAAGACGATTCCTGTCTCTTCAGACGGACGGCTCACGCTGAAGCTCGGTGTGCGTTCGAGCGTGACGTTCTCGACCGAGATGCGTGACGACATGCTCGCGAGTTCGTTCACGAGGTCGAGCATCTCTTTAGAGACCGCGTCGTCTCCAGCGCTGACACGGAGGACGACATCGCCCTCCATGAGCTGGAGATATTGGTCCAACTGTTGTTTAATATCTGCTTCTAACATGTAATCCGCTCCTTACAACTTGCCGACGAGGTCGAGGCTCGGGCGAAGTGTTGCAGAACCTTCTTCCCATTTCGCCGGGCAAACTTCGCCTGGGTTGTTGCGGACGTATTGTGCCGCTTTGACTTTGTTGACGAGCGTGCTCGCGTCACGGCCGATGCCGCCTGCGTTGATTTCAACAGTTTGGATGACGCCGTCTGGGTCGATGATGAACGTACCGCGGTCAGCAAGGCCATCTTCTTCGTTCAAGACGTCGAAGTTACGTGAGATTGTGTGTGATGGGTCACCAATCATGATGTACTCGATTTTACCGATTTTCTCAGATGTTTCGTGCCATGCTTTGTGCGTGAAGTGTGTGTCAGTCGATACTGAGTAGACTTCGACGCCGAGGTTTTTAAGTGTCGCGTATTCGTTTTGAAGATCTTCCAATTCAGTCGGGCAGACGAATGTGAAGTCAGCTGGGTAGAAGCAAACGACGCTCCATTGACCTTTGAAGTCGTTGTCCGATACTTCAAGGAATTCACCTGTTTGGAATGCTTGTGCTTTGAACGGTAAGATTTCTTTGCCGATTAATGACATGGGATATGTCCTCCTTGGTTTTTTACTCTAGTGGACTTTCGTCTCTACTAGAATAATTATAATGTAATACTAACTTCATATAACCCGCCAAAAATGTCAAGGCGTTTGCATGTCTGGTAAAATGTTGATATATCAACGTTAAATGGATAAATCGCTTGATGAAAGGAAAGAAAACGATTACAAAATAAATGTGCTTTTGTTTTCAATCCTGTATCCTGATAAAGTGATTAGGAATAGCGAGAGTTTGAATCGAGTGAAGGAAAGTCGTTTATTCTCGTCACGAAGTACATCATTATCAATTACATATAAAAGGGTGAGACAGTTGAACTATCGAATTCATTCACACCGCTTCGGGGAGACAATACTTAAAAATGATGAGGAGTTCACAGAGATTTGGAGAGAAATTCATGACATCATATATTCTATAAGTGATAATGACATCATTCAAAAATTCGAAGAGAAGTATGCGGACAAGAATAAAAGTCTGTCCTCGACTTTAAATGATTTATTCAAATCAGAGTTTTCAAAAAGAGGATGGGCCAGCGAAAGTCCGATCTTCCAAGACCGTGACTATTCAGAGAATGTGTGGCGTCTCGATTTTGCCAAAGAGAATATATCGCTGGAAGTAGGTTTCAACCATTCAGGAACGATTGCATGGAATCTGTTGAAACCGGTCATTGCGAGCGAGTTGAATCATGTTGAGAAGGCAATTCAAACGCGAATTGGTGTGATTATTTGTGCAACCCAAAGACTTCAGCGTGCCGGAAATTTCGACAACGCCATCGGTACATATGAGAAATATGTCCACCATTTGAAACCGTTGAACACTCAGTTGACCGTACCAATCGTCATCATCGGTCTTGAGGCACCTGACACGTTCAGGATTGTCGAGCATTTTAATGAACAGGGAAAAAAAAGAGGCCGTGTAGAAGGATTCTACACGAACCAGATTATCGATGATGCAACAGAAACTTATGATGAGCCACTGTTTGATGAGGACTTAGATTAACATGTAGTTTTTATTACCCACTTCGTATATGTCGATTGGTTTTGGCCATGTCTACGAAATGGGTGATGGTGTAAATCACGTGATCAAAGTCTTCATTGACCTGATGCTCCCAGAACCGGAGGATGACCCATCCTTCCTCGACGTAGTGTCTTGTAACGTCAGCATCCCGTTCGATGTTGCGACCGATTTTCTGACGCCAGAACTCGACGTTCGTCTTCGGAAGTTTGAAGTGAAGGGGACAGCCGTGCCAGTAGCAGGAGTCCAAAAAGACGACGACACGGAGTCCGGGAAACGAGATGTCCGGTGTCCCATATAGCTTCCGATTGTTCTTCCGATATCGATATCCGGCAGCCCAGAGTGCTTTCCGGACCTTTACTTCCATCTTCGTGTCCTTGCCGCGATTGCCGCTCATCGTCTTGAAGACGGCTGGACTCGATGCTTTTGGTACATTTCTGGCCATACCTTCACCTCCCTCTAATAGGAAGATTCCACGTGAGGGAGATAAGTACTCATTTTACGCGTCTAGAATCTGCTGGATGTAGTTTCTGTCCAACCAAAACGATTGTTTTGTGATCCACTGACCGTCTGGGAGTTTCACTTTGTCCTGACCGTCGGCTCCTTTTGAGCGCACATGGGCGACCTGATTGAACTTCGGGCCGGGAAGATTGTTTTTCACTCGTTTACCCGAAGGTGTCAGTTTTACTCCAGTATGGACAATGTGTTTAGCCTCGAGCCACATCGACTTCAACTCGCCATCGACCGTTTCAAGCGGCATGTTCCATAGACGTATCCCTTCGAAACGAGGGATACGTTTTTGTTTGGGCACGTACTCCTCGTCATATCGGAATACGAGGAAGAGGTATTTCTGTTCGGCGAACGTGTCATACAAGTCGGATTCTTCCCACTCGTCTCGAGACAAGTCGTCGAAATCGACTTTTCCGAACGACATGTGTTCCCGAATCTTGCCGTCAGGCTCTCGCGCAATCGTCTTGAACTTGATGTTCGCTTTCGCGAACTCTTCGATGCTCGACAAATCAGTCTTCCTGACTCCTAAAAGTTTTGCCATGACTCGTGGAATCATCGCCTTATTGCCCGGGTTATATGGGATGCTTGTCTCTTCGCATAGTTCGAGTACCGTCTTCCCGTAATGAGGCGCGAGTTTTGCCTCGAGGAGTTCTTCAATCGACATTTCTTTCAATTCACCGTGATTGGCGATTGACTCCATCAACTCTGGGGTTAAGTACTGACGGACGAGTCCCGACATATAAGAAGCTTTGAGTGAGAAGGCCCGAGGTTTTGCTGGTTGCTCTGAGAACGGTTGGCTACGGACGACCGAGCCGTTCGCCCCTTTCGTGCAGGCTGACAAGTACATCGTATCGGCCTCGGAGATCAAATGGGCCTCGCCACGTTTGATTTTTGCGACGATTGTCTCCCAGTCTTGCCGCATCACGTCCAAATCCTCTTCTGAGAACTCATTCAAGAACGCTTTATAGATACGGTAGTCGTCGATAGGGATGTTTGGCTCATATTGATAAAGCATGATCAGCATGCTCGTGGCTTTTGACAAGAAGCTCGACGTCTCGAACGAATACTCGTGCTCGTTATGATAATCAATCATGTTCAAAACGAGCCGCTCCTTCGATGAATATGTACCATTTTTGTTTTTCTTGAAAGGGGTGACCTTCAATTCGATGCCGAGTTCTTCAAAATCAGGCCGTGCGTCCGAGTTAATTGGGTAGCCGAAATGGCTCTCCTCGATGATGTGTCCAAGGGAACCTTTCGAGCGGACATTCTTGATGCGCCCGGTCGCGTCGATTTCTCCGAACGTCTTTCCTTCGGCCTCTCTTGCCTTGTCCATCAATTCTTGAATCGTTTCATACCGCAAAATAACTCCTCCTACAGTTTACATATATAACCATTATAGCGTACCGCTTGATCGAATTCATCGTTCGTGATACACTATTTCCATTGAGTCGAAATTAAAAATAGAGTAAATTTAAGATAGAAAATACGAAAGGGTGTTCCCATTGATTAAAGTAGTTGAGTTATTTGCTGGTGTAGGAGGTTTCCGCATCGCGCTTGAAGGAATTAAAGACGTGAATGCCGAGCCTACATCGGACAAATTCGATGTAGTTTGGGGCAATCAATGGGAACCGGCGACGAAGAGTCAACCGGCCTTCGATTGCTACGCCGAACGGTTCAAGGACCGAGGTATACATTCGAACGAAGACATTGCCCTCTCGTGGATGGAGGCGGGCCCGCACCACTTGTTGGTCGGTGGTTTCCCGTGCCAGGACTATAGCGTGTCACGCAGCCTCAAGAATGAGCAAGGCATTCAAGGGAAGAAGGGCGTCTTGTTCTGGGAAATCATGAATATCATTGAGCAGGAGAAACCGCCTTACGTATTGCTTGAGAACGTTGATCGACTCATGAAGTCGCCTGCCAAGCAACGGGGACGTGACTTCAGTGTCATGTTACGTGCGTTCGCCGACCAAGGCTATACGGTCGAATGGCGTGTCATCAATGCGGCTGACTATGGGTTCGCGCAACGCCGTCGTCGCATCTTCATCTTCGCGACCCGGACGGATCTTAACCATTCAGCGCGTGCCAAGCAGGCGGATCCAGAAGAATGGCTGCTCGAGTCAGGATTCTTCGCACCTGCATTCCCGGTCCATGAGCTAACAAGTGAGAAACATCCGGGCTCGCAGTTCGAACTTCCGAAAGATATCGTCGAAATCTCTGACACGTTCTCGGCAACGTACCGCAATGCGGGCATCATGTCGGGCGACCGGGTGACGACGATTGAAACATTACCGAAACGCGAAGTGCCGAAGACGCTCGGTGAAGTGGTCCAAGAAGTCTATGAGCAGTTCGGTCCTACACCCGAACAGTATTATTTGGACACCGAGACGATTAAAAAGTCGGGTCGGAACGAGCAGGAAGAGTTGGCTTACTTGAAAGGGCCGAAGAAAATCGAACGGACCTCGGCAAGTGGTCACGTGTATGTGTACGCAGAGGGCGGTATGTCGTATCCGGACTCGCTTGACCTTCCTGGCCGTACGATGTTGACGAGCGAAGGCACGTGCAACCGCTCGAGCCATGTCATCGAAGATCCACAGACGAAACGACTCCGTTACCTTCGTCCCGAAGAGTGCGAAGGTCTAAACGGATTCCCTTACGGATGGACGAATACAATGACGGACCGCAAACGTTACTTCACGATGGGGAACGCCCTTGTCGTCGGATTGATTGAGCGGATGAGCCATCGAATCGCAGAGGTCCACGAGCAAGAGGATAATCAGAACATCTTGCAGGAAGCGATTCAAATGCAGTTGTTAGGTACGTACAATAACTTCAAATAAAAAACTCTAGTCGCGACAGGGAAATCGTGACTAGAGTTTTTATTATCAACTTCAAAGTTAAAAAGACAGAGGTCGCCCTCTGCCTTTCACTTATTCTGACATCAACGCACACACCGCATTCGAATAGGCGACCGGATCTTCAATCGGTAGCCCTTCGATGAGGAGCGCTTGCTGATAGAGCAAGTCCGTATACTGTTTCGCTTTCGCTTCGTCTTCCTTATAGACGCGCTGTAATGTCCGGAAGATGGCGTGGTCCGCGTTCACTTCGAGCACTTTCTCGGCTTTCATGCCGCCGCCGTTCGGCATCGCGTTCAAAATCTTCTCCATCTCGATTGAGACGTCGCCGGCGACCGTCAAGCAGACCGGATGTGACTTGAGACGTGTAGATGCGCGCACTTCTTTGACGCGGTCGCCCAGTTCTTGTTTCATGAAGGCGAACAAGTCCTTGTTGTCCTCATTGAGCGAATCGGCCGCCTCGTCATCAAGCCCGAGATCACCGCTCGCGATCGACTTAAACTCTTTGTCGTCATACGACTGGAGCATCTTGATGGCGAACTCGTCGATTTCTTCAGTGAAGTAGAGAATCTCGAACCCTTCTTCTTTCAAGCGCTCCGCTTGTGGCAACAGTTCGATCCGATGAATCGATTCACCCGTCGCGTAATAGATGTACTTCTGATCGTCTTTCATGCGCTCGACATACTCTTTGAGCGAGACGAGCTTCTTCTCGTTCGACGAGTGGAACAAGAGCAAGTCTTTCAACTCGTCCTTGGCGGCACCGAACTGATCGTAGACGCCGAACTTGAGCTGACGGCCGAACGACTCGAAGAATTTCTCGTAGTCTTCGCGCTCGTTTTGGAGCATCTTCTCGAGCATGCCTTTGATTTTCGACTTCACGTTTTTGGCGATGACGCGAAGTTGGCGGTCCTGTTGCAGCATCTCCCGGGAAATGTTGAGCGACAGGTCTTCCGAGTCGACCATCCCTTTGACGAAACCGAAATAGTCCGGGAGCAGGTCAGGCGACTTCTCCATGATCAAGACACCGTTCGAGTACAGCTCGAGCCCTTTCTCGAACTCTTTCGTGTAATAGTCGAACGGGACCGTCGATGGGATGTAGAGAATCGACTGATACCGGATCGAGCCGTCGACGTTCAAGTGAAGGTGTTTGAGCGGCTCATCGAAGCCGTAGCGTTTCTCGTGATAGAACGCCTTGTAGTCCTCCTCCGAGAGCTCGCTCTTCCGTTTGCGCCAAATCGGCACCATGCTGTTGACTGTCTCTTCTTCGATATAGTCCTCGTACTCTTCTGAATCGTCTTTTTGACGGTGCTTCGTCACGTCGAGCTTAATCGGGTAGCGGATGAAGTCCGAATGCTTCTTGATGAGCGAACGGATCTCGTACTCTTGGAGGAATGATGAGTATGTCTCGTCGTCCGTGTCAGCTTTCACGTGCAACGTGATCTCAGTCCCGATGTCGGTCTTATCCGTCGGCTCGATCGTGTAACCGTCTGTGCCTTCCGACTCCCACAAGTAGCCTTGTTCACTGTCGACCGAGCGGGTGCGGACTGTCACACGGTCTGCCACCATGAACGCCGAGTAGAAGCCGACACCGAATTGGCCGATGAGGCTGTGGTCTTCTTCCATCTTCGTCGCCTGCTTCATCGCGAGCGAGCCGCTCTTGGCGATGATCCCGAGGTTCGATTCGAGCTCATCGGCCGTCATCCCGATTCCGGTGTCACGGATGGTGATCGTGCGGGCGTCTTTGTCGAGCTCGACTTTAATGAAGTAGTCGTCCTTGTTGAAGTCGATTGCCTCATCTGACAAGGCCCGGTAATACATTTTGTCGATGGCGTCACTCGCGTTCGAGATGAGCTCACGGAGGAAGATGTCCTTATGCGTATAGATTGAGTGGACCATCAACTCTAAAATTCGTTTCGATTCGGCTTGAAACTGTTTCTTTGTCATGATCGTTCTCCTTTTTATTTGTTCGATTTTGGCACTCTATCAATAAGAGTGCTAACACTACTGATTATCCTAATTTTTAGGAAGATGTCAACCCGGTTCAAACAAAACGTTGACGCGGGGGCCAGATTCGCCTATAGTTGAGTACATGCGATGAGCTGGTCTATGTAAGACGGCGGACATTCCTTCGGGAGCACGTTGTGGAGCGTGGTTCGACGCGGTAGACTTTTCGAGAGCACCTCTAGTGAGAGGTGCTCATTTTTTTGTATATGGGGGATTATGATGCAACTACATACCATCCATCACGTGGCGATTATCGCCTCAAATTATGACGAGGCGAAACGGTTCTACATCGATATCCTCGGTTTCGACGTCATCCGCGAGCATCATCGTCCGGACAAAGGCGATCACAAGATCGACCTGCGGCTCGGCGCCTACGAGCTCGAGCTGTTCATCAAACCGGACAGTCCGAAACGGCCGAGCTTCCCGGAGGCGTGTGGACTCCGTCATCTCGCCTTTAAAGTCGACGACATCGAGTCGGTCGTCGCCGAACTGAATACGCACGGTGTCACGACGGAACCGATTCGGTTTGACACGTTCACGGGCGAGAAGATGACGTTCTTCTTTGACCCAGACGGTCTGCCACTCGAACTGCACGAATAAAGCCCCTTCACGCGAAGGGGCTTTATTATGGGCGCACATACGACAAGAGCATCTCTCGCAACATCCGTTGTTGGATGCGCGGTTCGATATCGTCCTCTAAATAACTGATGTGAGACTTCAAAATGATATTGTTACCGAACGTACCGAACGCGTTGATGACAGTGACGACGGTTGCTTTCACGTCGAGATCGCTCCGGAGCGAACCGTCCGTCTTCCCGTCCGCGATGAGCGGTTCGAGCGTCTCCATGATTTCGCGCTGCAACTCGATATAGTCGTCAATCCCGGGAAGGGGACTTGCGACGGACGAGGCATAGCTCTCGAACGCCTCACGGAAACGAGAGTGGCTTGTCCGCTTCATTTGTTGATCGAGTAAATAGTCGAGAATCGCCTCGAGTCGCGAGTAGGCATTTCCCGGCCGGCTCGTCAGTTCTTTGAACGCGTCCAACGTCGGTGCCAAATTGCGCACGGCCGCGGCAACGATCAACTGGTCTTTTTTCGGAAAGTAACGGAACAACGTCGCGACCCCGAGCTCGGACGCGTCAGCGATATCCTGCATTTGCACCCGTTCAAATCCGTCTTGTAAAAAGAGCACCTCGGCTTGCTCGATGATGCGATTCATTCGTTCTTCTTTATTTTGTTGTCGTTTACTCATGAAATCACCTCTTTGTATCTCGTTATTATACCGTGTCGAAGCAGTTTCGTTGAGAATCGAATGTGCATCGACTACTATAATGATAGTTAGACTATCACATTTAAAGAAATGGAGTTGGGATTATGCGGTTAACGGGGAAAGTAGCGGTCATTACGGGGGCAGGCAGTGGCATGGGTGAAGAGACGGCCAAGTTGTTCGCACGAGAAGGGGCGACCGTCGTCGCGACAGATATCAATCTTGAAGCGGTGACGCGCGTCGTGGAAATGATCCGGTCAAACGGAGGAGAAGCGATCGCGCTTCAACACGACGTCACGTCACGCAACGATTGGGAAAACATTTATAACGAAGTCCAGTCCGTGTGCGGCAAGCTCGACGTGCTCGTCAACAATGCGGGCATCGCGCTCGCAAAACCGTTCTTGGATCAGACGGAGGAAGACTGGGCTCGCACGTATCGAATCAATATCGATGGCGTCATGCTCGGAACGCAATATGCGATTCCACTCATGGAGCAAAACGGCGGCGGGTCGATCGTCAACATCTCGTCCATCTCAGCGCTCACAGGTATGGCCGGTGCCGGTGCCTATACGGCCTCGAAAGGAGCCGTCCGGTCGCTCACGAAAGCGGCAGCCGTCGATTACGGCAAGCACAACATTCGCGTCAACTCGGTCCATCCGGGCTATATCGTGACACCGATGAGTGCGCCGCATATGGAGCACCCGGACTATAAACAACATTTCTTGAATCAAATCGCTTTGCCGAATCTCGGTCGGGCTGAAGAAGTGGCGACGGCCGTCCTCTTCCTCGCGTCGGATGAAGCAAATCACATCACGGGAATCGAACTTCCGGTCGATGGGGGCGTCACAGCAAAATAAGCAATACAACACATGCAGGTCGGAGGAATTTTCCTCTGACCCTTTTTTAATTATTTTTCGAAAAAACCATATTAGAGATAGACAAATCGAGAGTTTCCTAAAATAATGAAATTAAGTGATTTTTTGTAGTTAATTGTTGGAACCTTCAAGCCATTATCACGTATACATGAATTGACGGATCCGTCGGTTGAAGCTTTGGACATATGGAAATGAGGAGAACAGATGAAAGCAACATGGAAACAAGTTTTATCATTCGTCACGGTGCTCATGCTCGTATTGGCATTGATTCCACCACAAGCGAGTGCGGACGCTGGAGCGGGGATGCAAGAGGCGAAGACGCTCAGCCCAGGAGTAGAAGTCACATTCGAAACCGGGACAGACGCCACGAATACATACTGGTTCAAAATGGAACGGGGGACTCCATCGGCGATGACGCATATGGAAGTTCAGTTCGATTCGACGAAGCTCGCGAACATCTCGGTCTATCCGAGTGCCGATTTGGCAGCGAAGGACGAAACGTTCGAACAGTATCGTTCGAGCGCGACACAAGAAGACGGACAGCAATCGGCGACGATTCGTTTCCCATATGCATGGGAAGGTCCATACTACATCAAAGTGGAGTATCTCCCGATGATGGAAGAAGAGACGGTGTCGCCTTCAGACATCAAACTCGTCTACAACCCGGTCAAATTGCCGGTCAAGTATGAAAACATCGAGACGGAGGCGGGCATGTGTGCCGTCGAATCGATTTTAAATCCGGCACCAGAGCGCGACTCGATGTTGAAACTCATCCGTCGCATTCAGACGGAAGTGTTGGCACAATCGGAGTCAGGCAACGATTTGGCCGCCTTGTACTATCGGACGTCGCCATACCTCATCAAAGCGATGGTGAAAGACGGCGCGAAACGCCAACAAGCGTACAATGATTTGAAGGCGTTACAGCCACTCATGAACGCGCTCGTTGATTGGAAATCATACACGCTCACGCAAGCGGATGAAGCGGCCATCGAACGGTTACAGACGCTCGTGACGTCAAGTGTGCCGACAGCATTGCAAGCAGAAGTCGACAAGGTAGCAGCTAAGCTTGGAACGGGTACGCTTGCCGGAACACCGCTCCAAGATGTAATGGGTAAATTCGGGGTATCGATTGAAGTCGATGATGCGCCGCGTTATATCGTCAAATACAAATCGTCACCGAGCAAGTCGCTCGGTAAGATGAACGCTTTATCGAACGTCTCAGCAGAGAAAGTCGATCTTGGTCGCCCAGGTGACCACTTCGCGGTCGTCGACGTTGAAGCGGCGAGCACGAAAACGCAAGCGACGGCCAAGTCGACGCTCGAGCGTGACGCGAACGTCGAGTTCATCGAGCCGGTCCAGACGTATCAAGCGTTCACGGCCGACACGAGTTACGACTATCAATGGTCACTCAACTCGAAATCGGTGTTGCAGCCATTTCAGGAAGCTGGAATCGGAATCGATGCGTATGAGGCTCTCAAATTGCCGGTCCGTTCGGTGAAAGTCGCCGTCCTCGATACGGGTGTCGACTATCGCCTCCTTGATTTCAAAGGACGTGTCGACATCGCCAACGAGAAAAATTTTGTCGACCCGAACGGGGAAGGCAGCGCGCTTGACGATCACGGACACGGGACACACGTGGCCGGCGTCATCGGTGCGATTCAAAACAACGGGACATCGATGCGCGGGATGATGCCTGCTGTCTCGATTCTCCCAGTCAAAGTGCTCGACGCGAGCGGTTCTGGGGATACGGAACAAATCGCGCTCGGAATCAAATATGCTGTCGATGCTGGTGCGAAAGTCATCAACATGAGCCTTGGCGGCAGCGAGAGCCGGACGATCGGCTACATGTTGAAGTACGCCTATGACCGCGGTGTCGTCGTCGTGGCGGCAACGGGGAATGATGGCGATTCAAGCCTGTCGTACCCAGCTTCATCGAAGTATACGATCTCGGTCGGTGCGACGAACACGTTCGGCATCGTCTCGGATTACTCGAACTACGGGTATGGTGTCGATGTCGTGGCGCCGGGCACGAAAGTCGCGAGCCTCGTCCCGAACGGTAACGTCGTCTATATGGACGGCACGAGTATGGCGACGCCACACGTCTCGGCTGTCGTTGGATTACTGCTGTCGACACGTCCGGCACTCAAAGTCGAAGAGATTCGTCAGTTGCTCCATCGTACGGCAGAGCCGCTTGCTTTCTCTGGCGGGGATGCGACAGGTGGAATGAGCTATGAAGACGGCCTTGATTATTTCATGGAAGACTCGGAAGAAGAACTTCCGTTCAACTATGACTACATCAGCGGCTATGGCAAGGTTAACGTGCACCATGCAGCTTCGATGCTACGTCTCTACGCCAAGCCAGGCGTCGTCCGTGACAATTCGACGGTGTTTGCTGCTAGCGTGCAGAGCGGGACGACAGTGACGGTCTATAACGGCGAGAAACGTCTCGCGACCGGAACATCGAAACAAGCTCGTGTCGCATTGAATATCGGAGCTCAAAAAGCAGGCACGGTTCTCCGGGTCGTCTATAGCAACGGGAAGCTCGTCTCGAGCGAACGCCTTCTCGTTGTGAAAGGTGCCCGTGCGAAACAACCGACCGTCTCGACACCACGTGCGAACGCGAAGCAAGTATCGGGTCGCGCGGATGCGGGAATGACGGTCATCGTCCGAGACGCGAAGCGCCGCGTCATCGGGAAAGGGACGACCGGCCTCACGGGAACGTTCGTCACGAAGACACGCACCCTTAAAAAAGGGGAGCGCCTCTCGATCCACATCGAGGACGCGAAAGGTCGCGCGAGTCAGATGAAACACGTCGTCGTCAAATAAGTACACATGAAACAAGGAGTTCGCCGCAGCGAACTCCTTGTTTTGCCTTCTACTCGAGGATACCGAGGAGCTCCATGACCAATAAAACGAACAGTCCGGAGCCGAGAACGGCCGCGAAGAAGACGAGCACGGCGTACTCTTTTTGTTTCAAGATGGCCCACCATCCGGTCACGAACGCTCCGAGCCCAAGGACGAAGAATGTGGTCATGTAGCTGAGCCGTAGCATGTTCGCGGCGTTGTCGCTCCAAAGCGTCGAGTGGAAGGTCGTATCGAAGTTATCGAGCAGGAGGAACGGCACGTACATGGCGAGGAACAAGCCGATGAGGATAATCGACCACTTGCCGACCGAGGTGCGTGGGAACAAGGCGCCATTCATGACGATTCACCTCTTTTCATTACAAAATCATCTGTATAGGACTATTCCCGTTTTGACGAAAAGTTGACGGCTTTCGTTGAAACGACATGATATAGTCGAAATGAGAGAGTGAGGGATGGCTATGGTCGAACAGTTCAAGATGAGACGCGTTTGGGAGGATGCGCTCGAGATGAATGTGGTATTGGCGTTAAAAGCAAAATGGTGCGAGGTCACGGTGGATGAGTATGTCACCGCATCCGATATCGACGCGCTCGTCTCCACGTTATCCGCGTTCAATGCACGAAACGGGAAGTCGCCCCAGACGTGGAGACTCGATGTTCCGCTCGTCCACGTCTCCTTGACGTTCGAACTGGCGAATGCGAGAGGGACCGTGCAAGTCAACGCCGTGGTCGAACAAATGAAAGGCGATGGGGGAGACATGAACGCGTCCTTCTTGTTCGAGACGACGATGGGGCAACTCGATGATTTGAGCGCTCAACTCAAACGTTTCATCCGTCGTGAGACCGACCATGTTGACTCGCTCCGACCAGAATAAAGCAGCCTGAGACGTCTCAGGCTGCTTTTCAATACCATTCTTTCGGTTCGTAATTCAATTCGCGGAACAACTGTTCGCGCTCTTTCTTCGATAGGTCGCGCCATTGTCCTGGCGGGAGCTTACCGAGCGTGACGTTCATGACACGCACGCGTTGAAGACGGTATACCTCGTAGCCGAGCACTTCACACATGCGACGGATTTGGCGGTTGAGTCCTTGCGTAAGCGTGATGTTGAAATCGAACTTCGACAGTTGGTGGACTTTACACGGCAACGTCTTCTGGCCGAGAATTTTGACGCCGGCTTCCATCTGTTCGACGAACTCCGGGGTAATCGGCTTATCGACCGAGACGATGTATTCTTTCTCGTGCTCGCCCTCGGCGCGAAGGATCTCGTTGACGATATCACCGTCGTTCGTCATCAAGATGAGCCCTTCCGAGTCTTTATCGAGACGGCCGATATTGAAGATGCGGAGCGGGTGGTTGACGAGGTCGACCAAGTTGCCTTTGACCTTCTTCTCGGTCGTGCTCGTGATGCCGACCGGTTTATGGACGGCGATATAGACGTTGTTTCGCGCGACACGGGCGGCCGAACCGTTGACGAGCACTTCGTCTCCTGGGTTCACTTGGTCGCCGATTTTCGCTTTCTTCCCGTTGATGGTTACCCGTCCTTCTTCGATGAGGCGGTCGGCTTGGCGGCGGGACGCCTTGCCGGATTCACTGATAAATTTGTTGATACGCATAGATCCACGTCCTTTTTTGGCTTCGTCCTCTCACTATAACGTATTTTACATGTGCCTGAAAGCGGGAAACGACCGAGTAGAGGGGATGTGGCACGATGGAGCAGGCACGTTTGCTATTGCAAGACGCGATACGATTTCAACAAGCGCTCATGACGTCGTCGTTTCAGGCAGAGCTGATTGATGGGGCGTCCCCGGTTCTATGGTACGGGCGACCGACGGAGGAACAATGGCTCACCGTCGGGACAAACCCGTCGCGCGGCGAGTTTTTCGAACGGGACGGTAACGTCAGAAGCGGGGAGTCGCAAAAATTTTATTGGCGTGACCAATCGCTCGATGCCTATCTTCAAGACGAAAGGGCGCACGAAGCGACGCTTGAACACGCCGCGGCCTATTTTGAGGCCGGACGAGCGACGACGAGTTGGTTCGGCAAGCGGAATGGAGCGAAACTGGAAGCGTTGCTTGAGGGCATGGGGCGCTCATTTTATGACGAATCCGCGCTCCATGTCGACTTCTTCAAATATGCGACGTGGCGTCAGATGGGCCGGTTGCGGACGGGGCGACAATGGATGGAGCACCCGACGTCACTCGATTTGCTGGAACGGACAATTCGTTATGTGAACCCGTCTCGTCTGATTGTCCTTGGGCGGGACAACTGCGCGTCGTTTGAAGGATTCACTTACAGTGAGCGAATCGAGGCGTATCCGAGTGCCCGGTTCGAGCTCGGTTATCATACGACGCTCGGTGTCCCGATGGTCGGACTGCATTTCAAACCATCCGAAGTGTTCGTCGGTCTCGGGAACGGTCGAGACGTATTCGGACTCCATCACGGTTCGTACGCGAAGCGAGACCATCTGATTCGAATCGGGGCAGCCATCGAGACGAGCGCTCGTCGTTATTTTGCCTGAACGTCAAGCTTTGGCGGATGGACGCGCGTGATGCTGCCCCAAAAGTTGAACTCGTTGAAATCGATATAACGGACGTCACGTACCCGATTATCGAGCACCTCGAGCAAGATGACGTCGGGAAAGCCGGGTTTACGGAAGATGATGTACCCGATTCCGGTCACAGAGTGATTTTTATAGAACCCGTTCGCCATATTCAAGATGAAGGGACGGTCGGCCGCGAGTTCGCGCTCGAACGTCGACCATTTCCATAGATAACGTGAGCTGCTATGCCCTTTGTAGCCGTAGTGGGCCCATAGTTTCGTGACGATTGTCGCGATGCGGGTCGGGGGTGTGCCTTTCTCGTCTTTGAACTGATGGGCGAGGGCGATCGCGCGAGCATCCTGTTGAATCTCGAACACGTCCTCTGGGATTTGGTCATAGCCTTGGTCACGGTAATAACGAAAGACAGCCGTCATCGAAGTGAGCGTACAATTGTTTTTGCCGCCGTTGAACGTTTTTTGCAGGAGCGCCGGAACTCCTTCAATCCGCTTTTCGGTTTTGATCGTCCAATGGCCGTGATAGCGGTCGTTCACATAAGCCACAGGGTCGACGATCCCGGCATAGCCTTTTTTTGCGACCTCGAGCTGACCTGCGTAATGATGTTCCATGACGCACCTCCTTTTTCTTTAGTATACAAACAACGCCTCTTCTCAGGAAACTACGAGAAGAGGCGTTGTGGCGTCAAAAGACCAAGTGAGCGATCCCGACGATGATAGGTAACGTGATAAACGTCCGGAGTAAGAAAATGAGGACGAGGTCAAAGAATGAAATCGGCAGTTTCGATCCGAGCAGCAGTCCCCCGACTTCCGACATGAAGATGAGCTGCGTGACCGATACAGTGGCGATGACGAACCGCGTCAGCTCACTTTCGATCCCGCTCCCGAGGACAGCCGGTAAGAACATATCGGCGAACCCGACGACCATCGTCTGAGCAGCCGCTTCGGCTTCAGGAACTTGGAGCAACATCAAAATCGGTTCGAACGGTTTACCGAGAATCGTGAAGAGCGGTGTATATTCTGCAATGACGAGTGCAATCGTCCCGACGGCCATGACGACCGGCAAGATGCCGAGCCACATGTCGAGCACGTTTTGGAAACCGTCCTTGAACGTGGCGACGGCACCTTTGCTAGATTTCGACTTCAACAGTGCTTGGCGCAACGCCCACGTCCGCATCTTCACGTTGGCCGGCACCGGTTCTTCCGGTTTTAGTTCAGTTTCTTCGTACGGTGTATCAGCCTTTTTCGACAACGGATAAATCCGAGGCATAATCAGCGCTGCGACAATCCCTGATAAGACAATCGCTCCATAGTATTGCAGGAAGTAAGCGTCGAGCTCCATATACGACAAGATGACGATGGTGAATGTGATCGAGACGACGGAGAACGTCGTGGCGATGACGGCAGCTTCTCGTTTCGTGTAGTAGCCGTTCTCATATTGTTTCGTCGTCAAAAGAATCCCGATCGTCGCGTCCCCGACCCAAGACGCGAGCGAGTCGAGCGAGGCCCGGCCCGGAAGTTTGAAGAGCGGGCGCATCACTTTGATGAGCATCGTCCCGACAAACTCGAGCAGACCGAAGTTCAAGAGGAGCGGGAGCAACATCCCAGCAAATAAAAACGTCGCGAATAAAATCGGAATCAAATCATACAGCAAGAGTCCGCCAGTGAATTCGGATGTGATCATCTCCGGTCCGATCACGAGAAGCGTCATCACCCCGGCAATAAAACCGACGACTCGCATCCCGAACCAGAACGGTGTGACGTTGAACAGGGAATTGAAGTGTGGCCGTTCTAGGATGAACGCCGGTTTAGCCAAATACGTCCATAATGATCCAAGCACTGAGATGCCCATCATGATGACGGCAAGCGTCGGAACGATCCCGCCGATGAGGTCAATCAACTGATTCGACAAGAGTGCGACCGGAATCGTAAATCCGTCCTCGGTAGGAACGGGCACGATGAAGAACATGAGGCCGATCAAAGAAGGAATTAAGAATTTCAGAAAGTCGTTGGACGTGAATGACGTCCCGCCTTGGTCAGGCTTGTTTGGTGTCTGATTCATGTGTTTTACCCCTTTTCCCCGAAAAAGTAGTTGGCGCGCCTCACTCGCATGTCCCCATCATGCGTGAGTGAATCGCTATGAAAGAATAGTTTCTTCTCGTTCATTATAGAGAAGGGGATACGTAGCAGGCAACAACTCGTTGCAATTTTCTGAAAAAAAAGAAAACGGTCACACGAGCGAACTGCTCGTATTCTCGGGCTCACTTTAGTATGATGACGGCGAGTCTTACAAATTCGAGATATTCACCATATATACTTTAGGAACGGAGCGATACAGATGAGATTAAGTGTACTCGATCAAGCGCCGGTGACATCCGGCCATACGTCAGAACACGCGTTGCAAAGCGCGGTCGAACTCGCCCAAGTGGCAGAAGAACTAGGATATTACCGGATGTGGATGGCCGAACACCACGGAGGCATGTCGTTCGCGAGCTCGGCCCCGGAAGTCGTCGCAGCGTATATCGCCGCGAAGACGGAACGGATTCGTCTTGGGTCGGGTGGCATCATGATGATGCACTATTCGCCGCTCAAGATGGCCGAAGTGTTCAAGACACTCAGCGCGCTCGCACCGGGCCGTATCGACTTCGGGGTCGGCCGGGCACCGGGGGGAGACCCTAACGCCATCTACGCGATGTCACAAGGTCAAAAACCGATGATGGATGGTTTGTATGAAAAACTTGGAACGACGTTGCAACTGATCAACGACGAGACCCCGGAAGAGCGATGGTATAAGAACACGCCGGCCGCTCCGACCGGGGTGACACTTCCTGAGGCGTGGCTCCTCGGATCGAGCGGAAACAGCGCCGTTCAAGCAGGGCGGATGGGGCTCGGCTATTCGTTCGCCCAGTTTTTCAACGGTGAACTGAGCGTCGATGCGCTCGATGCATATCGCCATCACTTCACACCATCCGCGTTCATGGAGAAGCCCGACATTAGCGTCACGTATCTCGTCACGACGGCCGAGACAGAAGAGGAAGCCGAGTATTTGGCCCGTCCGTCGGATTTGTCGCGCTTGTTCTTGATGAAAGGCCAGCTCCGTCAACTGCTTAGTCCGGAAGCGGCGCACGATTACCCCCTCACCGAAGTCGATAAGATTCAAATCGCCAACAACCGCAAGATTCATCTTGTCGGGACACCGAAGCAAATCGCGACGCAGCTACAAGAAGAGTCGGCCCATTATGGATTTGATGAGGCGATGATTTGCAGCATCCAACATACGCAAGAGAGTCGTCTGAACGTCTACCGCCTCCTCGCCAAAGAGCTTCTCTGACCAAAACGCACCTGTCCCAACGGATAGGTGCGTTTTCGATTAGAGAAACAGTTGCATGAGGACGAACAGGGCGACCAGTCCACCGAGTGAGACGGTAAAGAAGACGGCGACCGAGCGCTCATGGTTACGGAAAATCGTGTAAAGTCCAATGACAAACGCACCGAACGCGGCGACGACGGCCGATATCGACACGACGGCAGCCCACGTGTTGTCGAATAGGGTGTCGAAATTGAATGGTTGACCCGACTGGACAATGAGGGCAGAGATGATTAAGAGAAAGAACACAGCGAGCAACAAGAGGACCGACCATTTCCCTGGACGTGTCTGTGGGTAGACGTTTCGACTGAGCATAATGGTTCACCTCGCTTTTTCAACTTTTACCTATCTATACCCGATTTTCAGTACATCTCAAAAAATGCTTCCCCTTTTTTTGAACGGTTTCGTGAACAACATCGTCTAAAACAACTAAACTAGAGGAAACGGAGATTGCCTGGAGGTACAGTATGCAGCAGATGAAGATTGACCCGCATTATTTGTTTGATGTTTTCGTTCATTTATACCGGATGGTGTTTTTGATGGAAGTGACGCCTGACGGTTACCGTTATGTGCGCGTCAGTGAGCAGGGGAAACTGGCGTCCTCACTTCCGGAAGACGTAGGCGGACGTTATCTGCATGACATGTACGCGGCCGAGGTCGCCAAGGAGCTGATTGTGCATTACGACGCAGTCGTCGCCTCGCATGAACCCGTCTATTTCATGTCGAAGATGAACATCGACGCCAACACGGCCCGATTCGCCTCATCCGTCCTCATGCCACTCGAGAACGAGGCGGGAGAGGTGCGTTACGTCCTCGGCTTGACGACGGACTTATCGGAAGAGGCGGAAATGAAATTGTTGAGTAGCATCGAGAATATCGACTACTTGACCGGGATGCCGAACTTGATGAAAGTGAAGCTCGAACTCGAGAAATTGTTCCTGAAACAAGAATCGGAAGCGACGAGCGTCATGCGCCTGCACATCAATCGATTCAAAATCATTCTGTCCCTCCAAGGCGTGGAGCGGTCACATCGCCTGATTAAAGAGATGACTCGGCACTTGTCGAACCTATTACCGAAAGGCTCAATCATCGGTCGCGTCGACGGGGAGGATTTTATCGCCGTCTTACCATACACGTCGGTCGAAACGGCGACGATGCATGGGGAGCGTCTGCTCGCGGCGATTGCCGACTACACGTACCAAGTTGCCGAGACGGAATTCGCCTTGTCCGGCTGCCTCGGAATCAGTGCGGGAACCGAGGATGCAGACCGGGTCATCATGAACGCGTCAACAGCACTCCTTGAGGCCAGACAGGCTGGGAAACAAATCATCAAAGTGTACGAGAAAGATGACTACGTGCAGCACTACATCGATGAGATGACGATTGAGATGGAACTCGTCAAAGGGTTGAAGGCGGATGAATTGAGCGTCGTCTACCAGCCGAAAGTCGGCTGTCAGGACGGAACGGTTCATTTCGAGGCGCTCGTGCGTTGGCAAAGCGCGGCACTCGGGAACGTCTCGCCGGAAACGTTTATTAAGATTGCCGAAAAGTCACTTTTGATCGAGGATATTACCGAGTTCGTCTTTGATCGGGTCTGTCGTGACATGATTGATCAGCCGGACTTGTTTGAAGGCCGACGTGTCGCGATCAACGTCTCGCCGGTATTGTTCCGCCAAGACTATATTCAGCAGTTGTTACCGATTCTCTCGGCGTATGGCCTGCTGCCGGAACAGTTCGAGTTTGAAATCACAGAGCATACGCTCATGCAAGAACCGCTCCTCGGCATTCAAACAGTCGATTATTTGAAAGCGAAGGGGTTCCGGATTTTGATTGACGATTTTGGGGTCAGCTATTCGTCGCTCAACTATTTAAAAATGTTTGATATCGATGGCATCAAGATTGACCGTTCGTTCATCAATCAATTGGACAAAGACAACGGGCTGAAAGAGTACGAAATCGTCAAACTGATCGTCTCGCTCGCCAAGAAATTGAATTTAGAGGTCACGGCTGAAGGTGTTGAGACTGAAGTACAGTATCGTGCGATTGATCAGCTCGGATGTGACGAGGTTCAAGGATACTTCTTCAGTCGGCCCCTTCCACCCTCTGACCTCAAGCAGGCGCTTGAAGCGCTCGTCTCACAACATGCGGCGTTGCGTCAGGGCGAGTCAGATAAAGCCATGGCGGTGACGTCACTCGATGAGACGGAGGCCGAACGACTGAAGACAATCCTTCGGCTTGAAATTTTGAACACCCCGCGAGAAGAACGGTATGATCGGATCTCACGGCTTGTCGCCCGGACGTTGGACATGCCGGTCGCACTGATCTCGATTTTGACGACGGATCAACAATGGATCAAATCGTGCCAAGGGGTCGCGCTTGAAAATTCGAGCGTGGAGCGGAAGTGGACGTTGTGCGACCGTGTCGTGACAGGAAAATCGGCGCTCGTCATCGAGGATGTACGGACGGCCGAGGCGATGTCGGACAATCCGTTACTCGAAGGGATTGGTTTTTATGCCGGCGTGCCGCTCTTGACACGAAGCGGCCACGTCATCGGTACACTATGCGTGACCGACGAACGGTCACGTCGCTTCGATACCGAGGCGCTGCAAACGCTCGAAGATTTCGCCAGATGGGTCATGGCGGAAATCGAATTGACCGAGCAAGCGCGAGCGCAAGCCCGACGGCAACAGACGCTCGAGTCGCTCTATGAAGTGACGGCCATTCACGAACCGTTCAGTGATAAATTGAAACGGATTCAGACGGTGCTCCGTGACTGGATTGGATATTCCCACGCACTCGTTTTCTCGACGGAGTCCACCTATCGCGTCTTATCAGAGGATGGGGAAAGCAAACTCGATTGGACGGGAGACGAGTTGCAGCAACTACACGCGTTGACGACGATCGGTCATCAAAAGCTGGGTCGAAACGAATTCGTCATCGATGGAATCGAGTTTGCCTCGATGATCAGCCTGCCACTAGCGAATGAAGGGAAGACGTTCGGATGGGTCGTCTTTTTGGCTGAACAAGGCAGCTTGGACGATGTCGTCGACACGGTGACGATCAACGAGATGACCGATACGATCCTGCTCGTGACCCGCTGGATGGAGAACGAGATTCGACGTGAACGCAAGCATCAAGAAGTGATTGAGCTCATCACCCAAGATGGGCTGACGAAGCTGGCGAACCGGCATTCGCTCATGACCGATTTGAGACAGAAAATGAATCGGAAGCAAACGGTCGCTCTGCTGTTTATCGATTTAGATGACTTTAAACAAGTAAACGATTCCTACGGTCATTTGATCGGGGACGAGGTGCTCATCGAGACGGCGAAACGAATCCGTACGTTCAGCCAAACGGTTTCAGGGAAAGCGTACCGATTTGCGGGCGACGAGTTTTTAATCGTCATCGAAGCAGAGCCGGAAGCGCTCGATCCAACCGTGTTTGGCGAGTTGAATCATGTCATTTCCCAGGAAATGACGGTCGGGAACGGCTTGAGACTTAGATTATCAGCCAGTGTCGGTGTCGCCTACTCTAGGATGGACCAAGCATCCCTTGATGCGATCATCCATCACTCGGACGCGGCCATGTACGTCGCGAAAAACTGTGGCGGGGACGGATACTACGTGTACGACTCATATCAAGAACACTGAAAAGGAGACGGACGATGGGGAAGTTGTGGCTGATTGAAGGGTTGCCTGGGAGCGGAAAGACGACATTCGCCGAAACGTTTGTGGCGAGAGGGAGTTCCTACAAATTCTATTCGGAAATCGATGCGTCCCACCCGGTCGATTTGCATGACGTCCATTGGGTCGAAGGGGACATACGGTTCGAGGGAGATGTCATCGATCAAGATGGAGACGGTCGATTCGTCCGCTATCGGGCTGGAGAGGCCATCTATGGCACGGACGTCTATGAGTTACCGTTCGAGAAACATGTCGACCTCATGATCGGCCGTTGGCATCGGTTCGTGGAACGTGCACAAAGGGATGAGGTAGACTATGTGTTTGAGTGTGCCATTCTTCAAAATCCGTTCACGATCGGCATGGTGTCGCAACACGTTCCGAACGAACAGATTGAGCGTTATATTGAGACCGTGGCGGGCCTGATCACTACGCTTGATCCGACGGTTGTGTACTTGGAGACGAACGATGTCCCGGCTGTGTTTCGTAATGTGTATGCGGAACGTCCGCCCGAGTGGCAACAAGGTTTCGTCGACTACTATACGACTCGTGCGTATGGCCGGGCGAACGGATTGGTTGGAATCGAAGGAACGATTCGACTTCTGGAAGAACGGCAACAACGTGAATTGAAGGTGTTGAGTCATTTGCCGCTACGAACGATTCGAATCGTCAATGACGAACGGAGAGCGCTCGAAGCGTTCGACAAATTATGGAATAAGGAAGGAGCCGGTCATGCAGACGCTTAAACAATATTCCGACCGCTTTTGGTACATGACCCCTGTCGCCGAGACCGATCGTCCGATTTTAGGAGCCGTTGTCGGTGACACGCATACACTCATGATTGATGCAGGGAACTCCGAGGCGCATACGAACTTATTTTTAGACGCCTTGACCGTACAAGGAATCAAGCGCCCAACGCTCGTGGCGTTGACGCATTGGCACTGGGACCATGTTTTTGGATTGTCGGCATTGACCGATACTGTCTCGATTGCAAGCACGGCGACAAAAGCCGGAATCGAGCGACTGTTTCCCTACACGTGGGACGATGAGGCGTTGGCCGAACGGGTCGAGGACGGACGTGAAATCGCGTTTTGCGCGGAGGCGATCCAACTCGAATACGGTGAAGACAGGTCGATGCGTGTCGTCTTACCGACCGTGACGTTCGATGATACAATCACGCTCGACCTTGGCGGGGTCCACGTCCTCTTAAAGCATGTCGGTGGAGACCATGCTGCCGATGCGGTCGTGGCTTACGTACCAGAGGAAAAGGTACTGTTTTTAGGGGATGCCCTCTATGCGAACTTGTACGCGCCGTCTTGGCGGATGACGCCGGCCCAGACGCTTCGCCTTTTAGAGGTGCTCGACCAGTTCGAGGCCGAGGCGTACGTCTGGTCGCACGGTCAAGTCGTGACCCGTCTCGAGTACGAGAAAGACCG
Source organism: Exiguobacterium sp. s28 (assembly GCF_018618135.1). Lineage (NCBI taxonomy): Bacteria > Bacillati > Bacillota > Bacilli > Caryophanales > Exiguobacterium > Exiguobacterium sp. s28. The sequence goes on from NZ_JACSLL010000009.1 coordinate 98,433, forward strand.
AGACATATTACGGAGTTTGGCCCAAATCACTATTGATTTCCCAGGAAATAAGGAAAAGATAACCGCACAGTACGAACGTTTGACGGGGCGCTCGGTCGACGAGGAAGAACAAGAGCTGATTTCGTTCTTCGTGAACGGCTCGAGTGGGGAAGCGTGATGGAAATCAAACGGATTCACGACGAAGACGAAACGTTTCAACAGTTTTTGACGAGTCAGTTGCGAACGTTCAATGACGCTCACTCGATGCACCATCGCGAGATCCGCAATGCTGACGTCCCGGTCGTTCAGCTGAAAGTGGAACACGACGGGGAAATGATCGCAGGGTTGTTTGGGAGCGTCTATTGGGGCTGGTTCGACTTGGACCGGTTATGGGTCGCGTCAGAACATGCGGGAACAGGCCTGGGAAGCCGTCTGCTCGAGGAAAGGGAGCGGTTGGCCCGCGAACTCGGGGCGACGCGCGTCAAGTTGACGACGTTCTCGTTTCAGGCGAAGACGTTTTATGAGCGCTTCGGTTATGAGGTAGCGGGCGTCCTATACGACTATCCGCCTGGCTCTGATTACTATATGATGACGAAACGATTGATTGATGCATAAAAAAAGCGGCTCACGCGAGCCGCTTTTTTTAGTACACTTTATCCCCGTTGAAGATTGAGTTTTTCACCATGACGTAATCGACGGTGCGCAATGCATCGAGATTGTCCCCACCCGAGTAAGAGATGGCCGATTGGAGGTCTTGCTCCATCTCGGTCAACGTGTCTTGGAGCGCCCCTTTATGCTCGACGAACACTTTCTTGCCTTCGACGTTTTTCCGTTCCCCTTTTTGGAATTCAGAAGCCGACCCGAAGTATTCTTTGAGCAACTTCCCGTCCTGTTCGAACGTCTCGCCCGGTGACTCGTCGTGGCCGGCGAACAACGAACCAATCATGACCATCGATGCCCCAAAGCGAATCGATTTGGCGATGTCCCCATGTGTCCGGATGCCCCCATCCGCGATAATCGGTTTCGTCGCCGCCTTGGCACACCAACGGAGCGCGGCGAGTTGCCAACCGCCCGTGCCGAAGCCTGTCTTGATTTTCGTGATACAGACTTTGCCCGGTCCGATACCGACCTTCGTCGCATCCGCCCCGGCATGCTCGAGTTCCCGGACTGCTTCCGGGGTCCCGACGTTGCCGGCGATGACGAACGAGCCTGGAAGGTGGTGTTTGATGTGTTGAATCATGCGGATGACCGCGTTCGAATGACCGTGCGCGATATCGATCGTGATGAACTCCGGCGTATGCCCGGATTCGGCCAGCATCTCGACGAACCGATACTCATCTTCTTTCACACCGACACTGATCGATGCATACAACCCGCGTCCATGCATGTCTTCGATGAACTTGAGCCGCGTCTCTGGATGGAAGCGATGCATGATGTAGAAGTAACCGTTCTCGGCCAGCGATAAGGCGACTTTCTCATCGATGATCGTCTGCATGTTGGCAGGCACGACCGGAAGTCGGAACGTAAAGCCCCCAAGCGTCACGCTCGCATCACATTCAGACCTGCTGTCGACGATACATTTTGCGGGAATCAATTGAATATCTTCATAATCAAATACTTTATCCATGTTGTCACACCCCTATTTACGAACAATTAGATTCGTTGAATGATAAATACTTCGCCCATTCGGTAATGTAACGTAAATTAGAGCATATGTCAAAGGGATATAGCGATAAAAGATAAAAATTCTTGATGATTGCTGGTAAATCCTCTTTAATGTTCGTGTTTAGGTGCTGTTATCTATGTTTCACGTGAAAAAAGACCGCTCAGGAGCGGTCTTTAAAAACGACATATTGATTTCGTCCATTGGCCTTGGCTTCATATAGTGCCAAATCCGCGTGTTTGAGCAATTGTTTCGTCGACATTCCTGGTCGGTACGGGGCGACCCCGACGCTCGAGGTCGTAACGAACGTATGTCCTTCGATTAACCACGGAAGTTGGAGCGCGGTGACAAGCTTTTCGGCCACCCGTCTCGGCGCATCGGATTCCGTGTAACGGATGAGCACCGAAAATTCGTCGCCGCCAAAGCGAGCGATCACGTCTTGGTTTCGCAGGACATCGGTCAGGCGAGCAGAGAATTGGCGTAGCAGTTCGTCGCCGATGTCATGTCCGAGTGTGTCGTTAATCTGTTTGAAACAGTCGATATCGAGCGAGAGGACGGCGAGAGACTCGTCTCCTTCATCCAATCGCACCAATGTCTCTTCCAAGTAGGCGAGGAAGTAGCGCCGATTCGGCAAGTCGGTCAACGTGTCATGGTAAGCCAGGTGCTTGAGCTGTTTCTCCAACACTTTGCGTTTCATGATTTCCCGCGTGACCGTCAAATAATGGAGCAGCTGGCCGACGTCGTCGTAAATCGCTTGAATCTTCGTCTCGAGCCAAATCCAACGTCCATCCTGGTGCAGGTGACGAAATTCGAGGGTGAGCGGTTCGCTCGACGCTGTCATCGTGTCGAGTTGTCGTCTCGCGGACTCGACGTCATTCGGATGGATGAAGTCGAGCGTATTTTTACCCTCGTAAAGCTCGGGCGCATATCCAAGCACGGTCTTGTGGGACGGCGAAGCATAGCGCACTTGACCGTCACGCTCGAGGATACAGACGAGGTCGCTCATGTTCTCCGTAATGAGGCGATATTGCGTCTCACTTTGGTGCAGGGCGCGCTCCATCTCACGCTTCTCGGTGACGTCGCGCAACAAAGTCATGACGGCAGTCGTGCCTTCGTAATCGATGAGCAGGCTGCCGATGTCCATATGTAGTCTTCGTCCTCCCGGCGTGAGGAGCACGATTTCCGTGTCTTGAACGGGATCACCTTGCCGTAAGGCTTGGAGGCGCGCCTTTGTCGTCTCATGAAATTCCGAGGCGACAAATTTAAAGATTGATTCGCGCTCGATATTCGTCGCCCCGATCGTTTCTAGCGCTAGGGCGTTGGCGTATAGAATGACGCCGTCTTTATGAACGATAATCCCTTCCGGAATCGTCTCGATCAGTTGGCGATAGCGACGCTCGCTCTCTTGGGTCGCACGCTCGGCATTTTTCTCCGGAGTATGGTCAATAATGATGGCGAACAGACCCGTGATTCGGCCTCCGACTTCAATCGGAATATTCAAGATGGCCAAGTCGAGGAAATCCCCGGTCTTTTGAAGCGCCGTGATCCCGTATTTGTGCGGGGTGCCGGACAAGGCAAAGCGGAGACCGTCGTCGACGAGCATTCGTTCTGACTCTGGCAACCATGCTAAAAATGACTCGCCTAACAAATCATCTTCTCCGTAACCCGTGATTTGCGTGGCAGCGGGGTTGATCGATTGGACGCGAAACGCGTCATCGAGGACGAAGATGCCATGCGGCGAGTAGCGCCGGAGCGACTCGTGCTGGTCTTTCAGAATCGACAGTTCGAGTTCACGACGCTTCCGCTCCGTCACTTCCCGGACGACCGAGATGACGTGTGTGCAGACGCCTGCCTCGTCGAAGACCGGGGTCACCTCGGATTCGTAGTAATGAACCGGTAGTTGAATCTCATGTGAGACGGGTTGGACCGAGTAAGAAGGTTCGGCCAGGCGGTAGTCTTCGAAGACGATACTCTTTCGCTCCCGAACAGCCTCCTCGTAATGTCGTGTGACGAGAGCGGCTGTCTCGGGCGGGACCATGTCCTCGACACGTTTCCCGATATCGGCATCTGTCCAGCCGATCGCCTGCTTCCCCGGCTCGTTTACAAATATATAGCGATAAGTTGAACCGTCCACTTCCATGAAGAAGACAAAATCAGAGATTTTGTCGAACGTTCGGAGGAGGACGGAGGAATAGTGTTGGATTGTCTGGTCGGCGTGCATCATGTCCCTCATTTCAATCAAAAACTTTTCGGCGCGTCATTTTCATATTACCGTAAGTGACGATGAAATGTGTGAACATTCTAAAAAAGACAGGACTGTAAAAAGTCCTGTCAGGCAGCTTGTTTCATTTCGGATCGCTCGTGGCGACCGTTCATCAAGTAATAGAGGAACAACGTAAAGAAGACGACGCCGGCAAGCAACAGATAGAGCGTTGAAAAACCGGTCAACGGAATGAGCAAGCCAATAAAATAAGGCCCGAATCCTAGACCCGCGTCCAAGGCGATGAAGAAGGTCGACGTGGCCATGCCCATCCGGTGAGGGGACGCCGCTTTGACGGCGATTGCTTGTGTACCGGATTGGATATTCCCGAATCCTAATCCGATTAGCGCCCCGGCGAGTAACAGCATGACTGCGTTGTTGGCTTGGCTCAAGACAAGCATGCCGATCGCAAAGAAGGCGATGGCCGGGTACATGACGATGTTGGCCCCTCGCGCGTCCATCAGGCGCCCGGTGATCGGCCGCGAGATCAGGACCGCAATAGAATAGACAAGGAAGAAAATACTCGCCGCTTCCACGAGATCGAGTTCACTCGCATAGAAATTGATATAAGACAACACGCTCGAGTAACTGAGGGCCGCGACGCCAATGATGAGTGCAATTGGCAACGCCTTTGGTTCGACGAAGGCACTCAGTGACAAGCCCCGAACAACTTCCGGATTGTCGGCCTCAGGGACGTTCACGAACAAGGCACTTCCTAGACTGATGAGTCCAACGACGAGACAAGTTAGGAAGATGACCGAGAAGCTCGTGTACTGACTCATCATCAAGCCGACGAACGGGCCGATGGCGGTGGCGAGCGTCGAGCTCATGCTGTAATAGCCGATGCCTTCGCCTTTTCGAGAGCCGGGGATGACCTGGGCGACGATCGTTCCGGTCGCCGTACTCGACAGTCCCATTCCGAGACCGTGAACGAAGCGGGTGAACAGTAAGAAGCCAACGCCGAGGTCGATAAAATAGAGCAAAATCGTCGCTGTGAAGAAGGTGAGACCGATGAGAAGCGTCTTACGCCGTCCGATCGAATCGATCAAGCGTCCGATGAAGAGTCTCCCGACGAGCGTCCCGATAATAAAAATGCCGGTGACAAGCCCGGCCTCGCTCGTCGAAGCCCCATATGTGGAAACGGCATGAACGCCGATGGTTACCATTAGTAAGAAGAAGATGAGCGTCAAGAAGAAGTTGACGAGGGAGATGATGAGAAAATCTTTCGTCCATAGTTTTTGTGCGGTCAGTTGCATCGTCGGCCCGCCTCCTTATCCATTTGATTCTAAATAGTTAACAAACATAACTAAAGGAGTATAACAAAAGGATGGAGGTTTGTCCGAACAGACGCTTGTCACTAGAAAAACCGATGCGCGTTCACGCATCGGTCGGTCGTCAGGCTAGATGACGGCGATACCAGAGGACAAGCGGGACGAGCACGAGGGAGATGACGCCGCCGAGCAGTGACAAGGTCAGATAACTCGACTGGGCGGCGATGACGCCCGAGAGCATCCCTCCTGATGCGCCGGCTAAGGCAATCCAAACATCAACTGAGCCTTGTGTCTTCGCGCGCGTCTCCGTCGACGTCGCATCGACGAGGATGGCGGTCCCGCTGATGAGACCAAAGTTCCACCCGACACCGAGCAGGACGAGCCCGACAATCAACAAGAAGAGAGAGTCGGCTGGGGCAAAAGCGGCGACGACCCCGGCGAAGAACAAGGTCACCCCCGAGGCGATCGCCATGATTTCACGGCCGATCCGGTCGACGAACACGCCTGTCACGAGGGACGGCAAGTACATCGCCCCGATATGGAACCCGATGACGAGCCCGACCGCACCGAGCTCGTGCCCGTGGTGGCGCATATGAACGGGCGTCATCGTCATGATGGCGACCATCACGATTTGGCTGAGGATCATGACGAACGCACCGACATAGACACCACGGCGGTCATGCGTCGATTCAAGCGGATGGACCGATGTGTCGATGGTTTCTTGCCGTTTCGCCTCGATGGCACGGGAGACGAGAAGCGGGTCAGGGTTCAAGAATACGAGCAAAATGAGGCCGGCGAAGAGATAGGCTACCCCCGCAAGCAAAAATGGTCCTGATAGTGTCGGCAAGCCGAGTCCGTCGGCGACACGTCCCATCGGCTCGACCAAGTTCGGCCCGGCGACAGCCCCGAACGTCGTCGAGACCATCGCGATACTGACCGCAGTCGCTCGCTCCGTCGCATTCGCCAAATCTGTCCCGGCGTAACGGGCTTGGAGGTTTGTCGCTGTCCCCGCCCCGTAGATAAGGAGTGAGATGAACAAGAGCGGTACGCTCTCGAGCGTCGCGGCAATGATGACCCCGACCGCTCCGAGCGCACCGGTCAAGAACCCGGTCGCGAGTCCGAAGCGGCGTCCGACCCGCTGTGACATCAACCCGATCAAAAAGGCGGCGGCGGCGGAACCGAGCGTGAACAGTGCCGTCGGAACGCCCGCGTATGCGTCGGTCCCGAGTAAATCACGGGCCAGCAAGGCGCCGACCGTGATCCCGGCGGCGAGGCCGGCCCCTCCAAATATTTGTGAGAGCACGACAGTGACTAACGTTCGTTTGTATAACTGTCGTTGCAGTTCAAGGTTTTCCACATAGGTAGCAAACTCTTTTCGCATCCAGTCTTTCCTCCTTTACGCTATATACCCCACCTAGTATATCGTTAGAGAGGAGGGGAAGGGAAGCACGTAAAAAGGATTCGACCCGTCGATTTGGGTCGAATCCTTGAACTGTTCACATTAGGCGCGGTCCCAGAACCGTCCTTGCGCGATGCCGTCGATAAACGTATCGAAACCATCAAGACTATGTTGTTTGAACGTGTAGACGCCTGGTTGATCTGTCTTCACCCGGCAGCGGTCGAGCACTTCATCGTGGTGTAAATGTAGCGCGAGTGGCTTGAAGTGCTTATACGTGTTCTCGATGAATTCGAGCACGTCGTCCTCGACCGAGGTCGCGGTGCTGACGAGGAAAGCGGCATCGAACAGGCTCGAATCGACCGTATCATACGTCTCTTTCACTTTAAGGTCGCCGAGCGTATACGACTTCTTCCCGACGAGGCTGTAATTGACCTTGTTGTCAGCGAACACCTGGACCCACGCCTTCACTTGCGCGGCATCGACGTCTCCGGCAAGGAGGACGGCGACGCTCTTCGTGTCCGGTTTCGCGATTGTATTGGCCATGCTGAGCGCCGGTGAGGTCTTGTCCGAGACGACTTCATTGTTCTCGTCCGGAAGCTCGACGCCTAAGTTGTCAGCGACGACAGAAGCGAGGTGACGGTCGATGCGATTCAACAAATCGACGGCGTTCTCTTTGACCATGTCCGACTCACATTTGCCGAGCTCGAAGCTGTAAGCGTCTTGAATGTGCTGCTTTTCGACGTCGGTCATGCTGTTATAGAAGAGCTTCGCTTGCGAATAGAAGTCGAGGAAGCTGTCGCTTCGACCACGAATCTTGTGCCCGTCGATTTTCTCTTGATAGTGCTCGAACCCACCTTGCTCGGCTGGAACAGGCTCGGGTTGATTGTTGTTGAGCGCATTTTTGTGGTAGCTTGTCTGTCCTTTATGAACGGCCATCTGATGCATCCCGTCGCGCTGGTTGTTATGGAACGGGCAGACCGGTTTGTTGATCGGGAGTTGATGGAAGTTCGGTCCTCCAAGACGTGATAACTGGGTATCGGTGTACGAGAACAGGCGTCCTTGCAGGAGCGGATCGTTTGAGAAGTCGATTCCAGGCACGAGATGGCCAGGGTGGAACGCGACTTGCTCGGTCTCGGCGAAGAAGTTATCGACGTTGCGGTTGAGCATCATCTTGCCGACAAGTTTGACGGGCACGTCTTCTTCCGGCCAAAGTTTCGTCGGATCGAGAATATCGAAGTCGAACTTGAACTCATCTTCTTCCGCGATGATTTGAAGCCCGAGTTCCCATTCCGGGTAATCGCCTTTATCGATTGCTTCATACAAGTCGACACGGTGGAAGTCGGCGTTCTTCCCGAGCGCTTTCTGTGCTTCGTCCCACACTTGCGAATGGACGCCAAGTTTTGGTTTCCAATGGAATTTGACGAAATGTGCCTTGCCTTCCTTGTTGACGAGTCGGAACGTGTGCACGCCGAACCCTTCCATCATGCGTAGGCTGCGCGGGATGCCGCGGTCGCTCATCGCCCACATCACGTGGTGAGCCGCCTCATGGTTTTGACCGACGAAGTCCCAGAACGTGTCGTGGGCACTTCCGCCTTGCGGCACTTCCGTGTGCGGTTCCGGTTTCACGGCATGGACGAGGTCCGGGAATTTGATGGCGTCTTGGATGAAGAAGACGGGCATGTTGTTCCCGACAAGGTCATAGTTCCCTTCATCCGTGTAGAACTTCGTCGCGAAGCCTCGGACGTCGCGGACGGTGTCCCCAGAACCGCGCGAGCCTTGCACCGTCGAGAAGCGGACGAACACAGGCGTCACTTTCGACGGGTCGTTCAAGAAGTCGGCTTTCGTATAGTCAGCGAGCGACTCGTACACTTGGAACTCCCCGTGGGCCCCGACGCCGCGCGCATGCACGATGCGTTCAGGAATCCGTTCGTGGTCGAAGTGCGTCATCTTCTCACGGAAATGGAAGTCCTCGATGAGCGTCGGTCCGCGTCGCCCGGCTTTGAGCGAAAACTCATCCTCCGCCATCTTTAGACCTTGGTTCGTCGTGAGCCCGGCTTGCTGCTCGTTATCGATCATATGTTGTTTTAATTGCTCTTCTTTCTTGTTCCCCATGTTATTGCCTCCCCTTTAAGTATGCACACGCGCTGTAAGCCACGTTTTGGCCTACTTAACGAGTTTTCCCTAACCGACCGAGAAAAAACCCCCATTTTCCAAATGGAGGTTAGCGTAACATGGATAAGGTTTTCGTCTTGCCGTCCGACAGTTTGTAGCGCACGACATAGTGGCGCGCCGTCGTCTGGACAGTGGCGGATGTGATTTTCGTCGTCTTTTCGCCGATATGGATCAGCGTCAAATACTCGACTTGCTTGCCGCGCTTTGTCGTCACGACTTGATTGCGGCGTTGCCAGTCATAATCTCGGTATGACACATAACTCGCACCGACGGCGACTTTCGGGGTCGTGCCGACCTCGAGTTGCAACAAGTGGATGGAGCGGTTCTGGTTGTCTTTAAACATGGCATGACGGCTTCCGCTCGAGACCCGGTTCAAACCGGTCCCAAGATGGAACCGCTGGACGAACGAGGTCGTGGTCGGACTCGTGATGTCATCGTACACGAGCACCGTTCCGTCGCGGTCGTAGGCGAGGCGGCGGGTATGCGTCATCCCCTGGCCGAGCAGTCCGCTCGTCCCGGCTGCCGTCCACTGTGTCGATGAAGCGCCGACCGAAGTGATTTGACTGCGTCGCAAGTTGCTCGGCGTCAATTTGAAGTTCTGTCCGGCAACATGAACGGTATTATGGGCCGCTGCCTGCATGACGACCTTTCGTTCGGGTCGATTCGTATAGGCGTAACGACCGCTCTCGACGATAAAGTCGCGTCCGTAACCATAAAGGTCGATCGATAAATCGTCGGCATGTTTATGGATGTTGCTGTGATAGCCGGCCGTCATCATCACTTGGACCGCGTCGTGGAACGGACCAGAAGCCCCGCCCCAATGCTGACGGAAGAAGGCGTACTGGTTCGACAACTTGCCGACCCGTGTCGACGGTTGCGCCCCAGATCTCCCTTGTGTCATCGCATAATACAAGTGTGGATAACGCTCGACATAGGGAATCGCGTCCGGACGGTGAACGATGGACGGGGTGTCGCCGAACATCGGGAGTGTCCCGTTCGGCTTCAACATATACGTCAGCGCCCCAGGCATGTCTTTGACGTCTCCCATCCGGCTCGACAAGGCGAACCGGTTAGCGGCGGCCCAGTCGTTGAAACGGGCGAGCGTGTCATATAAATAAATCTGATAGAACGGCGAGTGCTCAAGGTGGACCCCGTCCGTGCTCAAGCTATGGTTCAACTGCTGTGTGAGCCGGTTCGTCGCCAGCGAACGCCATGACGACGAACGATAGAAACTTCGGTGCGTCTCCGCGACAGCGGTCAACGCCATGTCTTGGAACATGCCATGGTTATTGTTCGGCTTATAAAAGCTCGATGTCGCGAGGAGCGTCGCGTGCTCATAGAGCGTCTTGGCGAACAGTTGCGAGAACGCTGGGTCGGTGTTGATGGCGGACGAGCGGAACTCGTTCCAGAAGTTGAGCAGATGGAACGTCCGGATCGCCGTGCCGTGGTCGTGATACGGCCACGGATAGCGTTTGTAGTTCCCAGCCGGATATTGCTTGGTCCAACTCGTCACGATCCGCTTTCCGTAACGGAGATACTCAGTGTTTCCGGTCGCGGCATACGCTTGCGTCAACTGGTTCAACGTCGTGAAGTAATGGATTTGGAACTTGAACGACTTCGAGTCGACCTCCGGGACGCTGACGTCGAAGCGGTATGTATCGATGTTCGGGACGCGCAGCTGATAGGGCGGGGAGGGGATATACCAGTTCCCTTTCATCGCTGCGTCAGCCCGGATGACGGCGGTCTTGGCTGTCAACTCATCATAGTAGTACGGCGTCTGGCCGCGGGTGAGCGAGCGCATATATTCGTGGGTCAGACGTGCATACGTCGAACCAGAAAACGTCGTCAAGGACAGGTTTGTCGCCACTAGTTTGACGGCTTTCTTTTTCACGTAATAGATGGTTCTTCCGTCCTGGACTTTATAGTAATAACCGGACGTGCTGAGCGCCTTGAACCGCTTTGCTGTTCGCAACGTCGCTTTCGGCTTGAGCGTCTTGCCGACAAATTGATAAAGCGTTGTGCCGGAAGGGACGCTCACCTCATAAGGGGGTGTCGTCGCGGCCACGGCGGACTGTGGCGTCATAGTAGAACCCATCACGAACAACAGCACCCACAAAATCATCAATCGTTTCATAACGTCTTCCTTTCTTTGGCCGTTCAATCGGTTGCGTCTATACAATTAGTATACAATTATATATTTAGCCAAAGAAAGGAAAATTCGATGTATTTTTTTGGAGGATTCAGGTTATAAAGCGGCCCACACATTCTGCTTTAATACAATTTGTTGGACAGTTTCCGGATTCAAGTCGTATTTCGTGGAAATGGTGCGGGTCACCTTCGCTTTCAAGTCAGGATCGTCCGACTGTTCCGCTTCATAGACACGATTCCATGCTTGCCAGACACGTGCTTCCTTGTCCGAAAGTTGCGTGCCCCATTCTTTTTCTTTCAACTGCCACCCGAACGTCATGTCTTCATAAGAACCGGCTTTTACCGTATCAGCAAGGCTCCAATCTCCACCAGGCGCAAATACGGCCTCGCCGAGCGGGGATTCTGTACCGATATAGGCTTCGTGGTCATAAAAACGGATGAGGGCGGCTTGGAACGTGTCTTGTACGGCCACCTCGTCGATCACATCCTGGCTGATCGATTGGAGTGTCTCGACGTCGGGTTGGCCGTGGACGATAACGTCATATGCATAGCGGACGGCCTCGTCTTCCTTCACGGCCTGCCTCGCCTCGATCGTATAGCGTCCCTCCTCATGTGTCGCTTCTGTTCGGGTGATCGCGCCATCGCGTTCCTCCTCGATAGACTCATGCGGCCAGACGTAGGCGGTCAAGATCATGGCGGGGATGAAGAGAAGACTGCGCCTTAGACGATACACCCATTTCGGTTTACGTTTCGTTGTCATTTAAATCACTCCAATTCTTATGTATAAAAAAATCCCCTGATGTCAGGGGATTAACGTGTGCGGTCGAGCCGTACGATCCGAGCATCGGGACTGTCGATCCCACGAACGAGCTCACTCAAAATTTTAGAACCTAACATGCTGTACACCGTTCCATTGCCCCCATATCCGAGTAAATAAAAGAGATTGGGGCGGTCCGGGTGTTCCCCGATAAAGGGCAGCTGGTCGATTGACTCACCGAACAAGGCTACCCAGGCGTATTCAACTGTCAAATCATACATCGGGAACAAAGCCTCGACTTCTTGGCGCAACCGCTCGGCCCGTTTTTGAATGAGCGCCTCGCTATGCGGCGTCTCTGGTTTCTCTTCATCGAGCCCGCCGGCGATGATGCGGCCGTCGACGGTCGTCCGTAAATAAAGGTACGGCCGTTTCGTTTCCCAAATGAGCGCCTGGCCATCCCATTCTTTAAAATCAGGGACGGGATTCGTCGCAATCGCATAAGAACGGTTGAGTTCGATCCGGTGCGTGTCGAGGAGCGGGGCCGGGCGATAGCCGGTCGCGAAGATGACGTGGCCCGCCTTGAACGTTCCTGCTGGAGTCAGCACGAGCCAGTCGTCTCCGTCGGCGACGACTTCCGTAACGTCCGTCTCTTCAAAGATGGGGACGTCCTGTGTCGACAAGTAACGGACGACTTGGCGGCTGAGTGTGAGCGGATTGACCTCGGCGTCCCCGTTCGTGATCAAGGCGGCCGGTTTGTCGAACGGATAGCGTGCGCGTAACGCCTCCCGGTCGAGCCATTCGGCTTGAAGCCCATGTTTTGTCAGCATCTCATACTCCCGTTTCAATTTGGAGACATCTGCCTCACTGCTGGCAAAGCAAAGGCTGTCGCGCCGGATGTAGACGTCTTTGGCATCGACCGTCTCGGCGACCTCGTCGAGCGCATCGACCGCCTCGGCACACAATTTATAGAAGCGGACGGCATCCTCTTCGCCGATTTGCTCGTCGAGTTCATGCAACATGATGTCGTTCGAGTATTGAATGAGCCCGGTATTCGCGGCCGTGCTCCCGGCACCGACTTTCCCTTGGTCGATAACGGCGAAATCGACACCATCCTTGTGAAGCGTATAGGCCGTCAGCGTTCCGGACATGCCGGCGCCGATGACGAGTACGTCGTAGCGTTCTTTTTTGATTGGTTTCTGTAAGACAATCTGTTCCGATTCCGTGATCGGCCAATATAAGTTCCCGTTGTGCATTTCCATGACGTCATCCTCCGATAATCAGCATCTCCTTCTTAATCCCCGAATTTCACGATTGAAAACGCCAAAAACCGCAGACGACGTGTCTGCGGTTTTTTAAATCGGATGTGTGTTCGTTACTTCTTGATGACGACCGTGCTAGCGGATGCGCCTTTCGTGTAGCTGATTCGTTTCACATTTTCGGCTCCACGAATCTCGGCCAAGTTCGTGCCGTCGACGATGACTTCTTTGACAGTTGCGCCGTCGAAGTCGATGATGGCACCGGCTTCTTTCGGTTTCACTTGAACGACGATGTTTTTAAGCGGGTCACCTGTCAACTCCGTGTAAGCGCCACGTACGAAGATACCGTTCTTGAAGTTCGTGCCCTTGCCGATCGTCACGCCGATGAAGTCGTCTTGAAGGACGAGGCGAGCAGCACGGTTATTTTCGACCGTGTAACGTGTCAATTCCACTTCCGGCTCCGGAGTGAGGTCGATTTGAGCGAGCACCGGATCGTGGTCACTTGCGCGACCAGACATTTCCGTGAAGTCCGCGTTGACGTGGATCATATCGATCTCGGTCGTCGCCGCTAAGTGGTTCGACACGAGGATATGGTCGAGCACTTGCGAGTTCCCTTGGTAGACGTACGAGTAACGGTCGACGGCAGGTACTTTTTCGACCATGTTCGTCATCAAGTCGCCTTTGAAGATTTGCATCGCGTCTGAGAACTCGAAGTCGTTAAAGTCACCGAGGGCGACGACGTTTGCGTCCGGGTTGTCCGTCTTCACATCGGCCACGAAATCATGGACGATTTGTGCGATTTGTTTCCGTTGGACTTCGCTGCCAAGAACGACCGGCTGTTTCGAGCCGAAGAAGCCAGTGTCGCCACCTTTCGAGTTCCAGTGGTTGGCGATGACGACGACGTTCTCGCCTTGGAAGTCGAATTGCGCCGCGAGCGGTTTACGTGAGCTGTTGAACGCCGGGTTGAGCGGGTCGATGCGGCCCGGGTTGTGCGTCAACTTGCCGTTCTCATAACCGACAGCTGTCGTCGCGTCACCGGCAGGGATGCCTTCTGTGAGCGAGACACGTTCCGGGTCATACAAGAAGCCGACACGGATGTTGGCGTTCGGTGCACCGCCATCTTTGTTGTTTTCTGGGTCGATGTTGACGTACTTGTACGATTTGCCGCCGATCGAGACGATATTGTCAATCAAGCGTTGATAGCTTTGGTCGGCCGCAGAATCGCCTGTGCCCTCACCGTTGTTGTCTTGAACCTCGGTCACGCCGATGATGTCCGGGCTGTTCAATTCCTCGACGAACGCTTTCGCGAGTTTAAGTGCCTTCTCATCCGATGTTTCCTTCACGTTGTTCGAGAAGTTCTCGAGGTTGTAAGAGGCGATCGTCAATTTGTCCTCTTCGGCTTCGATGAACGTCGTCTCGCGCTTGGCATCGCCTTTGACGAAGGCGGCTTTCATTTCGTCGAGTGAGGCTTGAATCTTGTAGTTTCCGAACGAGTATCCGACGATTCCGACGATCGGGCCGTTGAATCGGTCACCGGTCGCGACATCGAATTCACGCGCTTCCGCGTTTGGTTCGAGACGGAATTGGATCCGTTCCGGGTTGGCGTCATCTTTTTTAAGAAGCACACCACCGTTGAACGTCTCCGTCGGTGTTCCTTCGAGCACGGTCACGAGGTCGCCGTATTGTTGTGGGGAGACAGATTTAAGGTTGCCCGTCTCGACGCGCATCCCTTCAAGGCTCTCCCAGAAGTCGATGGCGTCTTTGTCCGGGTTGAAGACGGCGAGGGCGTCGCTGTCGATGAACTCGGTCGGCAAGTTCGACTCGTCGATTTTCACTGGCGTCGGGAGGGCGACACCGCTCTTGATGACGTCAACACCACCGTTACGTGTATCGATTTGCGTCATCTTCATGTCCGTCTGTTGACGGTCGCTATATCCTTCGATGGCGTACTCGCTGACGAGACCTTTCACGCTGACGAGGTCTCCGACTTGGATGCCGGCGATCGAACGGCCACCATACAAGATGATTCCTTCTGACGTGCGTGCGTCTTGGTCCGCTTCCATGTCAGGTGTTTGAATGTAGTAATACGTCGTTCCGTTCGAGACGAACGAGTACGTGACGATTCCTTCGACACCTTCGACCGTCTGTCCGTTCATCGGCGACGTGTGGCTCGCGCCTTGAATGTCGTGGATGCGGATCTTGTCCGTGATTTTATAGTCGAACGTCGTCACGGCGCTGAACGAATCACCTGATTTGACGGCCACTTTGAGCGTCTTCGTTTCTTCAATGCGGACTGGTGATGTATAAAGCGTACCGTTCACTTTCGGGTCCGACCCGTCGAGCGTGTAATAGATGTCAGCGCCCGCTGTCGTCGTCGAGAGTGTCACGTTTTGTGGACCGACGAACGTGCCCGCACCTGGCTCCGCAGTTGCCGGACGGAGTACCGACGCATCGATGACCGTGTCAGATGCGTCACGCGGGATGATTTGATACGTGTTATCGAACTGTTGCACGATTCCTGTGATTGACGAGTAGTTGACGTCCGTCTGTAAATCGAGAATGCCGCGCTCATCGCGCACGACGAATTCTTTCGTTCCGTCCGTGGCCGTCAAGTTTTGACCACTGCCCGAGAGCGTGACGTTATTGACGGTGACGAGTTCAGACTCGACGTCCTCATTGATCTGTTCGCCAGTGAGAACTTGCGCAGCCGGGACGCTCGCCGCTTGTTTTGAAACGACGACGGCGCTGTTCAATTGAAGCAGTTCACGATACGAACCGATCGCACCCGTGACGACGACTTCATCCCCGACGTTGACGGCGAGTGACGTCGGACGGACCGAGAGGCCGCCTGTCGCATCTTGAATCGAAATCGTGTTGGCCAGTTTCGCCGTGACGACGCCTTTAATCGTGACCGTTTCACCTTCGGCTTTCGTACGGGCGTCACTGATCGAGATCGGAGTGACCGGCGCCGGTGGTTCTACTGTACCGCCATCGCCGTAGTCGACGCCTTGGAACGTGTGGGCTCCGAGGTTCGTGAACGTATCGATTGGTTGTGTGTTCCATTCAGTGGCCGGGTCGAACGCATCGGCGCCGTTCGCATCCCCTGTCGTGACCGTATCTTTTCGAACTAACGACTGGTCAGCCGTGGCGACGCTAGTTCCCCATTTCGTACCCGGATCGAATCCGACTTGACCGAAGACGTCGAGCACCGTGTCGCCTTTTTTCAAGACGAGCGTGTCATCGCCGTTAAAGTTCGTCACACCGCTTGTCGTGTTCGACTTCGCTTTCAAGGCATCGCTCGCGTTGGCGTTGACGATGACATACGTGCCACCTGGCTCGAGCGTACCTGTCAAGTTGAAGGTCGTGCCTGGAGCCGTCCCGCCGTTTGAATACAGTTCAAGTTTATAGGCCGAGAGGTCGATGGCCGCATTCGTTCCATTGAACAGTTCGATCGCTTTATTGTTGCTAGAGCCTTCAACATATTCCGAAATGAATAAATCTGTAGCGTTCAACGTCTCTGCGTGTACGTTTGCCGCAATCGGCGTCATGCTGCTGACGATGAGTCCAGCCGATAAAGCGAGGCCGGTCATTTGTTTGAATGAACGTGCTTGTGGTTTCCCCATGTGTTAGTCTCCCTTTGATTATGTAGATGGCCGATACGATGTCCCAGTTCGTGTGGTCACTTGCTTGAGCGGATGCCCCCTTTAGGCCAAAACAAAATGATAGCGCTTACATTACTCGACTTGATGTAAGGAAGATGCGTTCGTATTCCCTCCATCGATTGACGGATTCCACTATCATTTACCAACTTTTCAACTACATGTTAAACATAACCAAGCAGACGTCAGAACTCAATCCACTTATTGCGAAGTTCATATTACAGTTTGATTACAGACCAGAAGAAAACAAGGCAGAGGTCAATCGGGTTGACGGGACGTCGTCCAACTCTTACAATTCATTAATACAATTAAGTATATCGGTTAACTGTGGATTAAATAGGGAGGAAACGAATGACGACAATTACTTATCCGGTCATCCCGGGAGCGGGCGCGTTTTTTTATGAAGGAAATGAAATAGGAATCTTATTGTGTCACGGCTTTAACGGAACGCCTCAAAGTGTGCGTGATGTCGGGATTGCTTTGATGGAGAAAGGATTCACCGTCTATGCGCCTCGGCTCAAAGGACATGGGACGGACCCGGAAGAATTTCGGCACTCGACGCGTCGCTGTTGGTACGAGTCGATGGAGGCCGGGATCCGTCTCTTACGCGAGCGATGTCGACACGTCATCGTCGTCGGGCAGTCGATGGGCGGAACGTTGGCGATGAAGGCGGCCTTGTCCGGTCATGCCGATGCGATCGTCACCATCAATGCGGCGTTGTCGGTCCCGGGCTATGCCTGTCACGCCACAGATGACGTCTGTCGCTTCATCGATGAAGACGAACCGGACATCTGTGCACCGGGCGTGTATGAGATCGTCTATGACAAAGTCCCGACGTCAGCCATCCGTGAACTGCTCGCGCTCATCGAGGAGGTGCGCCCGATGGTGGCTGAGGTGGCCGTCCCAACGTGCGTCATCCATTCCGCCATCGACAACGTCGTCCCTCCAGAAGATTCGGTATGGCTCTACGAACAAGTACAAGCACCGAAACAACGGGAAGTGCTCGAACGCTCGTACCATGTGGCCACGATGGATTATGATCGCGAGCGGTTGGCCGACGTCATCGGTTCGTTTTGTGAACAAGTTGCGACCGTCTCTAAAATGTAGTCCTCGGACTGCATTTTTTTATGTCTGATTATTTGCAAACGCTTGCACAAGTGCTATTGTAGGATTAGATTGAGCCTAAAACAGGTATTGCTGTTCAAGTATATAACTAGAAATCATGACATATAGGAGGCAGGCGGCGTATGGAGTCGATGGTCAGTAGACAACAAGAGAAACAGAAAACGGTCACCCGCACGTGGTGGAAAGAAGCGATTGCGTATCAAATTTACCCACGCAGTTTCAAGGATTCAAATGGGGATGGGATTGGTGATCTCCGTGGCATCATCGAGAAGCTCGATTATTTAGAAGACCTTGGTATCGATGTGATTTGGCTATGTCCGATGTACAAGTCCCCGAACGATGACAACGGCTATGATATCTCAGATTATGAAGACATCATGGAAGAGTTTGGGACGATGGAAGACTTTGACGCCTTGCTCAAGGCCGTCCATGCACGCGGCATGAAGTTGCTCTTGGACCTCGTCGTCAACCACACGTCCGATGAGCACCCGTGGTTCGTCGAGTCGAAGCGCTCGAAGGACGACCCGAAACGCGACTGGTACATCTGGCGCGACGGGACGGATGGGGGACCCCCGAACAACTGGGCGAGTATCTTTGGTGGTTCGGCTTGGGAATATGATGAAACGACCGAACAATACTATTTGCACGTCTTCTCGAAAAAACAGCCAGACTTGAACTGGGAAAATGAAGAAGTGCGCGGCGCCGTCTATGACATGATCAATTGGTGGCTCGACAAAGGCATCGATGGATTCCGTGTCGACGCGATCAGCCACATCAAGAAGATGCCGACCGAGACGATGTTGCCATCTCCAGACGGCAAATCGTTCGTCACGGCGTTCTCGATGTATTCGAATATCGACGGCATCCACGATTATCTTCAAGAGATGAAACAAGCGACATTCGCCAATTACGACATCATGACGGTCGGCGAAACGAACGGGATTGAACCGCAAGCGGCCGACTTATGGATGGGGCCGGACAACGGGGCGATGAACATGGCATTCCACTTTGACCACGTCGACATCATGCGCAAGTCACGCCTGGCACCGCTCGATGTCGTCGAATTGAAACGAATCTTTGACAAGTGGCAACAAGGCCTGCTCGAGACGGGATGGAACGCTCTCTATATCGAGAACCACGACATGGTGCGCGCCGTCTCGCTCGTCGGGGATGAGAACCATTACTGGCGCGAAAGCGCGACCGCCCTTGGCATGATGTACTTCTTCATGCACGGGACGCCGTTCATCTATCAAGGTCAGGAAATCGGCATGAAAAACGTACCGCTCCCTTCGATTCATGACTATGACGATGTGGCGACAAAAAATGAATATTTCGAACGGATTGCCAACGGGATGAGCGAAATCGATTCGATGCAGCACGTATGGGGCACGTCGCGCGACAACGTCCGCACCCCGATTCAATGGGACGCGTCACCGAACGCGGGCTTTTCGACGACGAAGCCGTGGATGCCAATCCACGAAGAATATGAGACGCTTAACGTCGACGCCCAATCGAAGGATGCCCACTCGATTCTATCGTTCTACAAGGCGATGATTCGTCTTCGTCGGGCCGAAGAGACGTTCACGTACGGCAGTTACCGTGATTTGCTGCCGGACCATCTGCAAGTGTTCGCCTATGAACGGAAGTTTGAAGAACAGACATTTTATGTCGTCGTCAACTTGACGGCAAACCCTGCCGAGGCGACGCTTCCTGGTCTCGATAAAGCGACGCTCGTCTTGACGAATGAGATGGACCCTGAGACGATTGAGACAGAAACGTTTATGATGCGGCCGTTCGAAGCAAGGTTGTATCGTTTATAATTGAGAAGGCACCTTCACGTCGAAGGTGTCTTTTTTAGGAGGTGGGATCATGCATCACTTCGAGATTAGAAACGAGGAGACGACATTCCGGTTCGTCATCGCGGAAGCGTCACGAACCACGTTGCGGCTCGTTCACGACCAGGAGCCAGAAACGGTTCGGACAAGTGATTACGTCCAGTTCGCGAATGATTTGACTCGCGTCTATCACGAGTTGAACGGTGCAGCCAGGCTTCAAAATGAAGACGGGCGAAACATTTTGACAATCTCATTTGAACGCGGCCGGGTCGAGGTCGAGACGGCGTGGGGACAAACGAAGCGTCGATTGAGGACCGATCAAAGTTACTTGACGAGAACGGTCAGTCAAATTGGCATCGTGGAATAGATTGTGACAAACGCGGGAAAAGAGCATATGATAGAGGTTGACTATACGGAAAGGGGTGTCGGGTATGGATGGCACGAAACGCGCGGACATTCGCCCAGGGCTCCACGTCCAGATTGTCCTAAAACAAGATCAGCGGAGTGGGAAGTTGACGTCAGGCGTCGTCAAAGACATTTTGACGAACTCGCCGCGTCACCCGCACGGCATTAAAGTACGCTTAAGCGATGGACAGGTCGGTCGGGTGAAAGTGATCGAAGCTGGAGGTGAATGACATGAGTGAAAAGAAATTAAGTTTTCAAGAGGCGATGAAGCAAAAGCTCGCCGAGAAGAAACAAAACGATACGAAAGTGCCGACAGGACTTCGTGGGACGAAGCAGAAACCGTTGACGAACCAGTTGACGAAGAAGCCGAACAACCAGAAGAAACGGACGGGCATCTAAAAAGCAGCCGCTCAGTGAGCGACTGCCTTTTTTGTTTGTCCACGTTTGTTCAGTCATGTGACGTACCGATGAAATAGCCATTGTTGAAGTGGTCGAGCAGTTGTTGATAATACTTCATCTGTTCGATGTTCTTGCTTGCGAGCGCCGCGTCCGCACCGGCAAGCAACTCACCGACGGTCAACCCGACTTCACTATTGTCTATGGCGTAGACGAGTTCGAGGTCGAGCACATCAGCACCGTTTAACAAGACGTTAATTTTTGCCGCCGTCAGTTGCATAATCAATCGTTTCTCTTCGGTCATTCCTTTTTTCGCAGGATCCATGAGCAGGGCTAGTGCTTCACGGTCGTCAATCACGCTATAGGTTTGGCCGTCGATCGTAATGAGCGTTCCATAGGAGAACGTCACTTTGTCGAAGTTGAATGTGTTTTTCCAGAAGCCGATCGTATACACGTCATAGTCGTCCATTGGTGGCGGTGGTGGCGTACATTCTTCCACCGTCAACGTGACGTAGCGGACCCAAGGGGTACCTGATCCCGGATCACCAGGATAAGCCGTCTCGCTAGAGCCGTTCACGACCGTATCCAAGTGAAGGAAGACGTTAAATTGGAATCCGTCCGATTTGAGTGTCGACTCTAACACGCCTAAATAGCCCGCGAGGTCCGCATACGGAATTAGCAAGTGGGTCGGATCGACGTTTGAGTACGCTTTAAAGTCGTATCCTCCTGGGTTTCCTCGTTCCAATGAGCCGCTCAATAGACGGAAATCAATCTTGATATTCTCCGGTACATCTTGCAAGACGACTCCGTCATTCAAATCGATGACAATCTTCAGCCCATCGGTCACGAACTCAAAATCAACGGTACCAATCGGGATGTTTTGTCCCGCATAGATTGTCGTGTCCGATGTCGTCGACACACACCATTGTTGACTACTTTCTTCCGCAACGACTCCTTTCATTGGCAAGAGCGACAGTACGAACATGAGCACGAACAAGAGTGACCACCATTTTTGATGCTTCTTCATCTCGTTCCCTTCTTTCCTCCTGATGACTGAACGTGGTGTTATAGAAGGTGCGCACCTATAGTTATTTATTACCCGGTAAGTTTTGGTTCACTCAAGAATCAGGGAAATAATTCAAAGGGAACGAAAATAGTTTCATAACCTTCATAATAAAACCTATTCATAAAGCGAATGGTTTGAAACAAGTTGAATGTAGACATCAAAAATTAGTAGGGAAATAAAGATTTATTATTTCTTAGGTTTAACTTTGTAAGCGCTTTAAACAAAGCTATCACTCACTTTTTGTTATATAACATATGAAGTTTGTGTGAACTGACCTATAAAAAAATTATTGCTAATTGTCAGAATCTTTGTATAATTCAGAACTAAGACATCATAAAACATTTCAACTTTAGATTCACACAACAGGGAGGAACTTATTCATGGAAGCTGTACAAAACTTGCTGCAAGGAAGCGTCGACTTTTTAAACAACATTTTATGGTCGTACGTGCTCATCGTCGGATTGATCGGGGCCGGGATTTACTTTACGGTCAAAACAAGGTTTATGCAGTTCCGTTACTTAAAAGAGATGTTCCGGGTCGTCACCGAAAAATCAGATGTCACAGACAGTAAGAGCATCAGCTCGGCGAAGTCGTTCTTCATTGGAGCGGCAACACGGATCGGTACAGGGAACTTGGCCGGTGTCACAGTTGCAATCACGCTCGGTGGACCAGGGGCGGTCTTCTGGATGTGGGTTGTCGCTCTCGTCGGTGGAGCGACCGCGATGATCGAGAGTACACTCGCGCAAGTGTATAAAGTAAAAGACGATGTCGCATACCGCGGCGGTCCTGCTTACTACATCGAAAAAGGTTTGAACAACCGTGTCCTCGGTATTGTGTTTGCGGTTTTGATTGCCTTCACATTCGGTCTCATTTTCAACTCAGTCCAATCGAACACAATCGCGGCAGCGTTCGATAACGCCTTCGGTCTTGAAGCCGCTGTTGGTGGAATTGCACTCGTCGTCTTGACTGGACTCGTTATCTTTGGGGGCGTCCAACGTGTCGCCAACTTCTCAGCAATCGTCGTACCAATCATGGCTGTTCTTTACTTGGTGATCGCGCTTTACGTGGTCGTTGTGAACATCGCAGAAATACCAGCTGTGCTCGGTATGATCTTCAAGAGCGCATTCGGTATCGAGCAAGCGTTCGGTGGATCGGTCGGTGCAGCCATCATGATGGGTGTTCGTCGTGGTCTCTTCTCGAACGAAGCAGGTATGGGTTCGGCACCAAACGCCGCAGCGACGGCAGAAGTGTCACACCCAGCCAAACAAGGTTTCATGCAAACACTCGGTGTCTTCTTAGACACATTGATCGTCTGTACAGCAACAGCAGCCATCGTCCTTCTCTCTGACAGCTATGCGGCAGGGAATGGCGAAGGGATCGCACTCCTTCAAAACGCATTGTCTGAACAAATCGGTTCATGGGCTCCGGCCTTCATCGCTGTCAGTGTCTTCTTGTTCGCTTTCAGCTCGATCGTCGGTAGTTACTACTACGGTGAGACGAACATCGAGTTCATCAAGAAGAGTAAAGGTGCCGTCTTCGGCTTCCGCCTTCTCACGATGGGCTTCGTCTTCCTTGGATCGGTCGCAAGCCTCGGGTTCGTTTGGAGCCTTGCCGACTTGTTCATGGCCGGGATGACGTTAATCAACTTGGTAGCCGTCACGCTTCTCGGCGGCGTTGCCTTCAAAGTCCTTCGTGACTACGAAGAACAGCGTGCCCAAGGTCTCAACCCGCGCTTCTCGGCCCGCAAACTCGGCATCGAGAACACGGAATGCTGGGATGTCGAAGAAGAAGAAGTCGCACAAGGAGCGGTCCAAGCGGCTGCTGCCGACTCATCTAAAGCTTAATTTCATTCAATCAAGCAATAACAGGGGCCCTGCGCATCGGGGCCCCTGTCTTTTTATGCGTTTTGACGGATCGATTCAATATTTTTCTCGGCAGGTTTCGCGTTCAAATGGACGTACGTCCCGGCGACGAACAAAGCGCCTCCGACGATGTTGCCAAGCGTGGCAAACACGAGATTGTTCAACGCCAGCCCGAGGTTGATCGCCTCAGATGGGGCGTAATAGAGCGCGAGCCCGAAGATGCCCATATTGGCAATCGAGTGCTCGAAACCGGCGGCGAAAAAGACGACGACCGGGAGCATCGTGAGCGTAATCTTCGCAACGTCATTTTTCGTCTTCAACGGCATAAAGATAGCGATACAGACGAGGATGTTGCACAAAATCCCTTTCAAGAAAATCGCGAGTACGTCTCCGCCCATTTTTTTCGCGGCGACGACCGATAACAGGTGGTCGGCACTGACGTCGCCCATGCTATGGGCACCGATGACGAGCCCGACGAGGATGAGCGCACCGACCAAGTTACCGAGCCAGCTGATGCCCCATACGGCCGTTAAATCGCGCCAGTCGACACGTCCGCGTTTCGCGCCCGTATACAAATACATCGTATTGCTCGTGAACAGCTCTCCGCCCGTCCAAACAATGAAGACGAGGGCAACCGAGAAACTCATCCCCGCGAACAGCATCGTTCCTGGCACATCGATGAACATGTTTCCGACGGAGAAGGCAAAGACGACCCCAATTCCAATCAGAAAACCGGCGACGATGGAGCGGAGTGCGTAGTGACCGAACGCGTGACGCAACAACGTCGCTTTTTTATAGGCGGCTTCTTCCATATACTCGACAGCTTGTTTTTCCATTTGAACACGGCCTCCTTTAGACAACTTAAGTCTAGGAGGTCTACAAAAAGTTTGCAATTGTTTTCACAAACTTTTTTGAAAGCCGTTTCAACTGTTCACATCGTTGCCACGAGTTCGACTTTCATCCGGTCCGGATCTTCAAAGTAAAGCGCGGTGTAGGACGGTCCTCCGGCGTGCGGGAACCGATCGGCGTAGAGCTCGGTGAATCCGTGCTGTGTCAGTTCTTCACGGAAACTTACGAGTTGCTCAATCGACTCGGCGTGGAAGGCGAGATGGTTCAACCCGGTCTTCTTGCGATGGTACGGCGGCTCGAGATAATCGGCCTCGGTTTGGACGAAGACGAGATACGTATCGCCGAAACGATAACTCCTTCCTTCTTCCCATTGTTGGTAGACGGTATAGCCGAGCTCAGTGAGGAGCCAGTCCCACGCCATGAGGCTCTTGTTCAAATCAGAAACGTACAGTTCGACATGATGTAACATCGGTCTCATCCTTCCGTCGGACGTTTCAAATTTGTCCGTTTAGTATAATGGTTATTATATAACGAATGCAGGGGGAACCATATGGACAACACGGGGCTTGTCTCGAACATATTAATTGCGGGGAAGACCGGGGTCGGCAAGAGCGCTTTTTTAAATTATATTTACGGGCGTGATGTGGCCGAGTCACGTGCCGGCAGCCCAGTGACGGCGGAAGGGCTGCATGAATATGAATACTATGACCTTGAGCGAGGCATCTTGTTCCGTTTCTTCGATACATGGGGACTTGAGGCGGACCGATCCGACGAATGGCATGAGGCGGTATTGTCCATCGTCAATCAACGGGAAGGTGCACTCGATATCGCCGATTGGTTCCATACGATTTATTACTTACTGTCCATCAACTCGGGACGCGTCGAGGCGTACGAGTTAGAAGCCATTTTAAAACCGCTCTATGCGAAGCGAAGCAACGTCACGATCATCTTGACGAACTATAACCCGGACAGTGCGATGAACGTCGAGAAGGCGGAGGCGATGGAAGAAGTCCTCATGCGCGAGCTCGGAATTTCACGGGATGCGATGATTCGCGTCAACAGTGTCGAAAAGAAGTTGCTCGGTGGACAAGTCGTGCCGCATATCGGATATGAGGCGGTATGGCAACGTAATCGGACCAACCTCTGGAAAGACGTCGAACGAAAACTGCCACACAACTTGACGCGTCATTTATTGACCGAGTTAGAGGCGTGGCGCGCCCGAAGCTATCGTTCGGCTGAAACAATCCGCATGATCACCCCGCAAGTGATGATCAGTTGGAAAGCCCGTCAAATCGAAAAAGACTTGGAACAAACGCTCGAGGAGGCCGCAGAGATGACGGAGGCGGCGATGGCTCAAGGCGTTCGTCACTACATTCAACTGATGGAGCGTTATCCGCTCGTCGGTGCCCCGTCTGACCTTGTGTTCAAAACACGCCGGGTCGAGCTCGGGTTTGACTATTCATTCAATCGCACGGTCCGCAAAATGGTGCTCGGGATGATCCCAGGCGTCCATTTCATCTATTGGGCGTTCAAACGGAGGACGGCGGAGCGAGGTATCAAAAAAGCTATCGATCAGCAATACGAGTTGGTTAAACAGACGATTGAGCTGGATGTGCGCCGCGGTTTCGAGGAAGAGATGCGACGGCTTGGCCGAACGCTCAATCAATGAGGAGGAACAGACATGGAGAAAAAAGTCCCATTCAATTTGGATACGTATGACTTAAAAGAAGAACTTGACCGGTTGCGCGGAAAAGTAAAAAAACCGAACATCTTGATCGCGGGAGCGACCGGGTCGGGCAAGAGTTCCGTCGTCAACCACGTCTTCGGTCGTGACTTGACGAAAGTCGCCGCCGGCGAGCCGGTGACGCGCGGGATCCATCAGTTCATGAGTGACGACATCGCCATCGTGCTTTATGACAGTGAAGGGTATGAGATTGGGAGTGCCCGGCAACAAGCATATGCTGATGAAGTCATCGGTTTCGTCGAACGGGCCCAGACGAAAGGGGCGGCCGAACAAATTCATCTTGTCTGGTATGCCATCAACGCCTCGATGAAACGGGTCACGCCGCTTGATCGGGCGCTCATCAAACAATTGAACGAAGCGACGTCGGTCGCGGTCTTGTTGACGCAAATCGATCAAGTCGACCTAGATGAACTGACGGCGCTCCGAAACGAGTTAGTGGACGTTGTCCCGGAACAGGCCGTGTTCCAAGTCAGTGTCGCTGAAGAGCTGTTGAATGACCAAGAACTTCGGAACCATCTCGATTGGGAGCGTCTCGTCACCTGGTCTGTCGAACAACTCGACCAATCGCTCCAAGAAGGACTGCTCATGGAGATTCACGCAGAGAGCGAGGCGATGCTCAAGCTGAAACGGAAGAAAGCGAACCGGATCATCTCGGGTTATGTCGCCAGTGCCGGGACGGCGGCGGCGGTCCCGCTCCCATTCGCCGATGCGATCGCGCTCACGCCGATTCAAGTGACGATGAGTGTTCACTTGTTCCGTTATTGGGGTGTGAAAGCGAATGACGATATGTTGAAGACGCTGATTGGGAGCACGATCATCCCTCAAATCGGTCGGGCGCTCTCGAAGACGATTTTATTGAACGTCATGAAGTTCTTCCCAGGGGCAAACGCCGCCGCGAGTGTCATCAATGCGACTGTTGCGTCAGGCATCACCTGGGCGATCGGGCTCGCCATCAACGAAGTTGCGTACCGGAACGCGATGGACTCATCGAAAACAATCGAGCAACTGCTCAACAGTGACTTCGGCTCGCTATTCGAGCAGTTCATGGAGCAAAATCCAGTAACGAAAAAGAAACCTTGATTCGACACGTTTGATAAACTGGTCGAGATAAGACAAAGGGGGAGACGGAATGAAGAAACGCATTTACATTACGAGACGGTTACCGGAAGAAGCAGTGGCGCCACTGCGAGACAAGTACGAGGTCCGCATGTGGGAAGAAGAAGCGAAGAGCGTCCCGCGCGACGTCTTGTTGAAAGAAGCGGCGTCAGCGCATGCGCTCTGGACGATGCTCAGTGATACAATCGACCGGGAAGTGATTGAACAGGCCTCGCAACTCGAAGTCATCTCGAACTTGGCGGTTGGCTATAACAATATCGATATTGGAGCGGCCAAGGAACGCGGCATCGTCGTGACGAACACGCCGGACGTGTTGACAGAGACGACGGCCGACCTCGCATTCGGATTGATGATGATGACGGCACGTCGGCTCGGGGAAGCAGAACGCGATTTACGAGACGGCGAATGGAAATCGTGGACGCCGATGGGTTACGTCGGGATGGACTTGTACCGGGCCAAACTCGGGATCATCGGCATGGGTCGAATCGGGGAAGCGGTCGCACGTCGGGCCCGCGGCTTCGACATGGATGTGTTGTACCATAATCGGACGCGTCGCCATGAATCGGAATCGATGTATGGCTTCGTCTATGCGGAACTCGACGAGTTGCTCGAACAGTCCGACTTCGTCGTCGTCCTCGCGCCGCTCACCGAAGAGACACGTGGGATGTTAGGCGCAGAGCAGTTCGCGAAAATGAAAGAGACAGCGGTCTTCATCAACGTCGCTCGTGGCGAGATTATCGATGAGACGGCGCTCTATGAAGCACTGAAGGAACGGCGGATTTGGGCGGCGGGACTTGATGTGTTCGCTAAAGAACCGGTGGCGATGGACCATCCACTCTTGACGCTCCCGAACGTGACGACGTTGCCGCATATCGGCAGCGCCTCCATCAAGACAAGGCTTGCCATGATGGCGCTCAATCGGGAAGCCATCGTGAACGTGCTCGAAGGAGAAGAGCCGAAAAACCGATTAACGTAAAACAAGGACCTGACCGGGTTGTGATATGCTCCCCAATAGGTAGACAGATGAAATAACAAATCTGTTTATCTGATTGGGGAGTGTTTTTTTATGGCGAGAAGTCGGCATTC
>NZ_JACSLL010000010.1:0-105575 GCF_018618135.1 Exiguobacterium sp. s28
GGCAAGTCCTTTTTCTTTTCTAAAATAGGAGTGCAGAGTTGTGTACGTTTCCGTTGCACACTTCTGCACTCCTATTTTGCATTACACAGATATACGAATCGTCGGAATGTTGATCATCGCAAGATGATGCAGTCTAGTGACTTGGAGTATGAAATTGTTGCAGAGTATTCAGAACGGCGAGATGCGTTAATTCATGAGCAGCGATTGATTCATTACTATAAAAATAAGAATTTCGCTCGATTTAATAAGTACATTGTTTAATTTTATAATTAATAAGAGTACTTTTAGTTATCTTTACTAACGAAAAGTTTAACATGTGGTAATTATATTAATCCTTCTAACTTTTCTTATCTTATTATAAAAGGGAGATAGTTATGACAGAACAGAGCAAGCAAGCTAAAATTACAGAGTTAAAAAATGAAAGAGTTGATTTGGAGAAAGAAAAATCTACATTACAATTAGGTCATCCTTTATTAAAAGAATTAAGACATAAGTTATTGCTGAAAAAGAAATCGAAACCTATTGATAAGTTAATTAAAAAGTTTTCGATGATGCCGATAATTACTCTTATCCTGCCTGTGATAATTTTTCAATTCGAGCCTCTGTCAATAAATGAAGAAGAATTTTCAAATAACCTTGCGTATTATGCTATTTTTGTAGCTATTATGATGCCATTACTTCAAAATCATTTAAATAAAGTAAATTATAAAAATGATCATGAAAAAACAGAAAAATATTTGCAAGCTATTTTATATCAACTTTATACAAATGATAAAGACTTAAATAGCTTTAAGACAACAAGGGATTTGATTGATGGCAGTGATTGCAAGGCAGATGTAGAAAAGAATAATGAGGCGAGAATTAAAGAAATCAATGAAAGACTAGAGGTAATTAAGAGTAAACTTAGTGTTTTACAATCTACTAGTAACTAGAAAGAAAGTTACATCAAAGATCAAATGATTTCGCTCTAATTAATAAGTACATTGCGTAAGAGGTTGACGAAATGGCAGCCTTAGAAGTATGTTTGTAGTAGTCGTGTTGAACGAATTTTAATGAAAATGCAGAAGCGTTGATATACAACATAAGTAAGAGAATTAAATTTGATTCGGGACTCAAAATCGTGTTCCTCTGGAGTGTCGGTTCGACTCCGACCACCGGTATCCGTAGATCCTAGCTAAGGCTAGGGTCTTTTTTTGTATATCTAAAACCAAGAAGAATGGAGAAAGGGAAGCGACGCATAAAGAATAGGGCAGAAGTGTTAAGAAGCTGAACTATGCAAGGTACACTCGTGTTAGAGTTTTTTGCATCAATCAAAAAAGAATCATCATTGAGATGATTCTTTATATGACGTGTACGTCGTTTCGTCCAATGTGTTCAAATATTCAGGTCCGAAGTTGTTTAAGATAAAGAGTTCTTCTTCGTTCTTGGTAGCTAATCCGTTCGAGAAACCTCTACTCGCTTGGAGGAAGTACAACAAACGATCTTGTTCCTTGTCCGCTTGAGAGAAGTCACCTTGCGACCAGTGATCGAGCATCGTTTTCAATTCCGAGTACATACTGTCACCAATTTTGAATTTAGTTTTTAGGAGCTCCAAATAGTCAGCGGACTGTTGTATATTGTCTGGGGTCATCGGAATCGCTCCCCATTTGGAACGGGCCGATATTTTTTGATGTGTCATCAAGTGCATGTTTTTAATCAATCCAGTTCGGCTCGGTTTCTCTTCATTGAAGGAGACCTCCAATTCAACACGCGTCTTTGCGGTGGAGTTGCCTCTCCGATCTAATGGGTCTTCTTTAGAAACTTCGATTTGTAACTCTTTGACTCGCTTTGCATATTTGTCATCAAGGTCTTTATTTTCGACGCCTTGACTCAAATTTTTATAGAACGTATAGCTGACAAAGAAGACTGGGATAAGCAAGATAAAGACGCTCGCCATAATGATCAATCGCTTAGGTGTGATCAAATTTTTTATTTTCTGAAACAATAACATTTCCTCCTATCTCTACATAATTGGAGTCTAACACACTTTATATATTAATAATTCCATATAAGGAATTTTAATGGGAATTATTGAGACTGAAATAATAATTGATTCAATTACTGTTATGGAATGAACGATTTATTCTATATGATGTGATATAATTACCTGGTAATAATATTTTTATGACAAATTGATTCTTATGGCGATGGATGCCGTCGTCACTATCATAGTGTAGTTGGTTTCATATTTCATTTTTGTTGTCGTCAACGCTGTATGCAATTGAGGAGGAAGTTGTACATGAGTAAAGAAAAAATCGCCCAGCTCCGGAAACACGTCTCGCCGTTTGAAAAGGCCGACGTGAAGAAGAGCGTCCGGCAGATGATCAACACGATCCTGCCGTTTCTTGCCGCCTGGATCCTTGCCTATCAGGCGCTCCAAATTTCGGTCTTCTTGACCATCCCGCTCGCCATCGTGGCAGCAGGCTTCGTCGTCCGGATGTTCATCATTTTCCACGACTGCACGCACGGTTCGTTTTTCAAAAATAAGAAAGCGAACGCCATCGTCGGGACGATCATGGGTATCTTGACGTTATTCCCGTATGAGAAGTGGAAACGAGAGCATTCGATTCACCATGCCTCGAGTGGGAATTTAGATAAGCGGGGAGTTGGTGACATTTGGGTCATGACAATCGAAGAGTACGTCGAAGCTTCGAAGTGGACTCGTCTCCAATATCGTCTCTATCGTAACCCGCTCGTCATGTTCGGCCTTGGACCTTTGTTCCTGATCCTTATCACGAGCCGCTTCAACCGGAAAGACGCACGTAAGAAAGAGCGCAACAACACGTATCTCATCAACTTGTCTCTCGTCGTGCTCTACGCACTCGTCATCGCGCTCGTCGGATGGAAAGCATTCTTGATCGTTCAAGGAACGACGATGTTCACGGCAGGCGTCCTCGGGATTTGGTTGTTCTATGTCCAACATACGTTCGAAGACTCGTATTTTGAGGACGAGAGCGAATGGGATTATGTGAAAGCAGCAATTGAAGGGAGCTCGTATTACGAGTTGCCTAAAGTGTTGCAGTGGGTGACGGGAAATATTGGTTTCCATCACGTGCATCACTTGAGCCCACGCGTACCGAACTATAACCTTGAACAAGCCCATTCGGCGACACCGCCGCTCCAGAAAGCGACGACGATCGGTCTGTTCTCTAGTTTGAAATCGCTGCGCTATAAGCTATATGATGCTAAAAACAAGACGTTCGTCACGTTCCGAGATATTAAACATTTGCTTCGGGAACCAAAGACATCGTCATTGTAATAGAACTTCCTGCCGACAGAGTCGGCAGGATATTTTTATACCGCGACGTTTATCTTATAGTGAGATATGGTTTGAAGAAGAGAGATAAGGGAATTATATGTATTCATACACCATTAAGTATGGATTTCATAAGCTATCAAATAAATTTTTTCAAAAGTATTGACTTCCTAAAGGTATAGATGTATATTGATTGTAGTCGCTTTTACAGACGACTCATTTGAACCATGCGGGTGTAGTTTAATGGTAAAACCTCAGCCTTCCAAGCTGATGACGAGAGTTCGATTCTCTTCACCCGCTTCATCATCTCTCTGCCGACTGGCGGGGAGATTTTTTGTATGCGAAAATAGACACGAAAGAGGTGATTCGATGAACGGGATGGACCCGGAGACACTCAAACAGAAGATTGTAGCATATGCGACGACAATCGGGATTGACGAGTTGAAAGTGACGACCGCCGACCCGTTCATCGTCATGAAGCAACGTCTCGTGAAGCAGCAAGAGAAGGGTTTCGCCTCGGGGTTCGAGGAGCCTGACTTGGACAAACGGACGACGCCGACGCTGTTGCTCGACGAGGCGCAGTCGATCATCGCCATCGCCATCGCGTATCCGAGCAAATTGAAAGATGCGCCGCGAAGTGTTGCCGATGAACGGCGGGGCTTGTTCGCCCGGGCATCGTGGGGGCTCGACTACCATCGCGCCGTCGGCTCAAGGCTTGAGCAACTGCAAGCGTATATTGAACAGCTCGTCCCGGGCGTCCGGACACGCTCGATGGTCGACACGGGAGAACTCGTCGACCGTGCTGTCGCCGAACGGGCCGGAATCGGCTTCAGCGGCAAGAACTGTTCCATCATTTCGCCCGAGAAGGGGTCGTACCTTTATTTAGGGGAGATGATCCTCGACACATACTTACCGCCGGACGAGATGATTGAGGACGGCTGTGGCGAGTGTACGAAATGTATGACGGCTTGTCCGACGACGGCGCTCATCGAACCAGGTGTCCTCGATGCCAAACGTTGTATCGCCTATTTGACGCAAATGAAGACACTTATGCCACGCGAGTTTCGTTCGAAGCTCGGCGGGCGGCTTTACGGTTGCGACACGTGCCAACAAGTCTGTCCGTATAATCGGAAAAAAGATTGGCGCCATCATGAGGAACTGCTTCCTGAGGCTGAAATCGTCAAACCGTTGCTCGTCCCGTTACTGAACTTGAGCAATCGGGAGTTCAAAGCGAAGTTTGGCCATCTGTCTGGCGCATGGCGCGGCAAAAAGCCGATTCAGCGAAATGCGATTTTAGCGTTGGCCCATTATCGGGAACCATCGGCCGTGCCGGTGCTCGAAGACTTTATTCGACAAGATGAGCGCGAAGACATGCGGGCGACGGCCGTCTGGGCGATTGGTGCGATTCTCGGAGCCGAAGCCGAGACGATTTATCGACAAATCGAGTCGACGGAGACGTCGGAGCTCGTACATGAAGAGATTCGATTGTTCCGAGAGGAGTGGGACCGTGAAGACCGTGTCATCTAAATGGGGTACATTGGCGTATGAATTGAACGCGCAAGGGAAGCTATGCGCGTTAGACTTTGCGGAGACGGAAGCAGATGACGGATCGGCGCCGAGTTGGCTGACCGACCTGATTGAACGCGTGGAGCAAAATGGGCTTCAACCGTCTGACTGCGAGTGGATCGAGATGAAGGGGACCGTCTTCCAACAAGAAGTATGGGATGCGTTATTGACGATCCCATTCGGGGAAACGCGTTCGTATAAACAAATCGCTGAACAGATCGGCCGCCCGAAAGCGGTTCGGGCGGTCGGCCAGGCGTTGAACCGCAATCCGTTGCCCGTCATTTTCCCATGCCATCGCGTCGTCGGCAGCGGAGGGCAACTGACCGGGTTCGGAGGCGGCCTTCATCAAAAACAACGATTACTTGATCTCGAACAAGTGAAGTGAGGAGTAGATTATGGCAATCCATGTAGTAATGTTCCAACCAGAAATCCCGGCAAATACGGGTAACGTCTCGCGCACATGTGCGGCGACGAATTCCGTGCTCCATTTGATTCGTCCGTTAGGTTTCTCGACGGACGACAAAATGCTCAAACGGGCCGGGCTCGACTATTGGCAATTCGTCGACGTTCGTTATCACGACTCGCTCGATGAACTGTGGGCCAAACACCCGGACGGAGAGTTCTTCTACATTACCAAGTATGGGGAACAGTACCCAAGTGACCTCGATGTGTCTGCGGTTGATAAAGATTATTTCTTTGTCTTCGGACGCGAGACGAAAGGGTTGCCGATGGAAGTGATCGAGGACAACCTCGATCGCTGCATCCGTTTACCCCAATCGAACCTCGTTCGGTCGCTCAACGTCTCAAACACGGCGGCCATCATCGTTTATGAGGCGCTCCGTCAACAAGGATATGCTGGATTGAAATAAAAAAAGAGCCGGATTCGTGAGAATCTCGGCTCTTATTGATTACCTTCAGGTTTTCTGTTGTATCCAGCTGTGAAGATAGCTGCGAGGAAGACGACGCTGATTCCGACCATTAGTAACAAACCCATCTGAAAATCCCCCTTTTGTTCTCCGTGACTACGAATATTATAATATACTTGATAATAGATTTGCACTGAATATGAGAAATTCTTGTGAAATTGGAGCCGATATGAAAACAAACGTGTACTTGTTAAGCTATGCCCCGTTGATTGGGATTATTCTGTTCTCGATGTCGCTTGCGATCGCCACGAGCGAGTATGTGATTCAATGGCTGACCCGTGTCGGTGTCTACAGCGAGATTATCGCCCTGTTGTCCGTACAGGAGTCAAAAGTGCTCGTGCTCGTCGTGTTCTTTACCATTTACTTCATGCTGTTCAGCGCCTTCAAGCTCGTGGCCGACACGTTCAATCAACTCGGATTCGCATTCTTTGCGCGTGAGACGAACGGCAGCTCGCTCCATCGTCTCAAGCCAGGGGCGACGATTTTTCTGGTCGGGTCGGGAATCAGCTTCTTGTTCCTGAACTCGCTCCTTGCCGTCATCGCGGTATTGCTCGGCACATTCGTCCTCTATTTGTTCTATTACATATGGCAAGTCAGTCAGTTGATGTCGACGTTTCGGGCAATCGGTCTGCTCTTGATTCAAGCGATGATGTGGGCCATCCTGTTGAGCGGCCTCGCTTGGGCCATGCTCCGCTTGTTTAACTCGGTCGGGGATATCATCCTATGACGGTGAACACGACGATTTCCCTCATCCCGGCCGAAGAAGTCGTCCAGGAGTGGATGTCGTCGATGGTGCCACCGATGGACTTGTTTATGGCGGACGAGCATCTCGTTACGCAATTAGGCGCACAGGTGTCAGTGTTGATCATCCCGAAAGCAGAATTTGACACACACCCGTCTTACCGGGACGTCCGAGTTGCCAACGCCTATACGTATTGGACGATTGATTGGGAAGTGCCGTACGTCCTGCATGCGCCGCCTAGTTGGATCGAGACATTGCCGCCAGAAGTGAGGCGCGAGTTGCTTGCCTATCAAGTCACGGTCGGACGAGGGCTCGTTTTCCCGGCGACTGACATGGAAATCGATTCGTTGGCGACTTCGAGGGTCACGGTAGATGATGTGCCGTATCTCATCTTACAGAATTTGCGAACGAGAAAGCCCACTGCTTCAGTGATGGGATGAACGTGAGCTTGATTTCGGAGTTCCGCTAGTCGGAATTTCAGAAATCAACAAGTATGATCTTATCCCGAGAAAATGTATCGCTTAAATAAACAAAGTGATACGATAAACGTATGAACAACTATCGAAGAACCAACACCACCGTGTCGATGCTCCATTATCATTTCGTGTTCTGCCCGAGGTATCGCCGAAAACTGTTCGATGACGACCTGTTCGAGCGACGGTTCAAAGAGATCGTCCACGATGTCTGTGAAGGGCTCGACATCCACCTCCTCGCCATCGAGTGCGACCGGGACCACACGCATCTATTCTTATCCGCATTGCCATCCATTAGCCCGTCCGACATCATGGCGCGCATCAAAGGCGTCTCGTCGAAGCGGCTCAGGGAGGAGTTCCCGCACCTCACACATCTCACGAGCCTCTGGACGAGATCCTTCTTCGTGTCGACGGCGGGAAACGTCT
This sequence comes from Exiguobacterium sp. s28, assembly GCF_018618135.1. Taxonomy (NCBI): domain Bacteria; kingdom Bacillati; phylum Bacillota; class Bacilli; order Caryophanales; genus Exiguobacterium; species Exiguobacterium sp. s28. The sequence continues at coordinate 7,429 of NZ_JACSLL010000010.1, forward strand.
CCAGCGAGACCATCAAACGTTATGTCGAGGAACAAAAGACAAGGGGATGAGACCGTGTCGCAGACATTGACCGTGAACATCAAACTCCATCCGACGAAAGCGCAACAGGCCATCTTGGAGCGGATGATGGATACCTACATCCGCACGGCGAACCAGCTCGTCGCGGCCATGGTGCAGGCCCGGGAGAGCTTGAATCTGACGAGCAAACATGTCACGGCGGACCTGCCGAGCGCCGTCAAGAACCAGGCCATCCAGGACGCGAAGAGCATGTTCAAGAGGGCGAAGAAGAAGGACTTCCAGGTCGTCCCGGTCCTCAAGAAGCCATACTGCACCTGGAACAACCAGAACTACTCGTTCGACTTCGAGTCGGTCTCCCTCCCGATCATCATCGACGGGAAGGTGAAGAAGACGGCCATCCGCGCCGACATGGTCGACCCGGACAACCGGAACGCGACCCTCCTCGCCAACAAGCTCGGGACGCTCCGCATCACGAAGAAGTCGACCAAGTGGATCGCCCAGATCGCCGTCACGATTCGCACGACAGAAAAAACAGAAACGAAGGTGCTCGGGGTGGACCTCGGTCTGAAAGTCCCTGCCGTCGCATCGACCGATTGCGAAAAGGCGCGGTTCTTCGGGAACGGGCGCGAGAACAAGTACATGAAACGCAAGTTCCGGACGAAGCGGAAAGAGCTCGGTCAAAAGAAGAAACTGAATGCGATCAAGAAACTGGACAACAAAGAACAGCGTTGGATGCGAGACAAGGACCACAAGGTGAGCCGTGGGATCGTCGACTTCGCGAAAGAGAACCACATCTCTGTCATCCGCCTCGAAAGACTGGCGAACATCCGACAGACGGCAAGAACAAGCCGTAAAAACGCCAAGAACCTGCACACCTGGTCGTTCTATCGCTTAGCCACATTCATCGAATACAAGGCGAAGTTAGAAGGAATCAAGGTCGAATATGTCAACCCTGCATACACATCTCAGACATGTCCTTCTTGCGGAAGCCGAAATAAAGCGAAAGATCGAACCTATTCGTGTTCATGCGGATTCAACAAGCATAGAGATTTAGTCGGTGCGATGAACATCCGATACGCACCTGTGGTTGATGGTGACAGTCAACCAGCCTGAGAACCTATAGGGTCTGTCTCAGGAGGGGTGATGGCACACCCTTATCTGAAGGCTCGGACAAAACAGAAATGGCCTGCGTCCGCACGGGCACTTCAGAATCCCACCCATCCTGAAGAGATGGGCTTGCGGCTTTAGCCGTGGGAGTGTCAAATGAGAATCGAGTCGGAACTGACCGAACGAGGGGACGTGCTCACGTTCGTTGATGATGCCGTTCGAATTCAACACGCGACATATTCGCTCGGCAACGGACTCTTCTTCAACAAGAACGGGCAGACGTTGTTCAATCCGTGGAAGCTGATTCATGAGGATGAACTGTTTGAGTCATGGGGAAGTTACGGATACCATACTTATCGAAAACAGCAATAAGGTCAGGGACAACTGTCCCTGACCTTATTTTAGCGATGGGCTTCTGTCCAAATGATGGCAGGATAGGCCCGATTGGCGAGTTCCGGGAACGGCCGAGGGGTATCGGCACCGAGCCAGATAGCCGTGATTGTCTCATCGGTCAAGCCGACGTACCACATGTCCTTATGCGAGTTCGTCGTACCGGTCTTGCCGCCGACATAAGGGCGTTTGATTTGACCGGCATACCGTCCGGTCCCGTACGTCGTGACGGAAGACAACGCCTCGCGCATCGTCGCGACGGTCGATTTCGACCAGACGGCTTGTTGCGTCACGCTTGGCGTGAGCGTTGGGGCTCCCGACTCGAAACGAATCTGTTTGATGGTTTGACCTGACACGTACACCCCTTGATTTAAGAAAGGGGTATAGGCGGCGGCGAGTTCTTTCGGTGACACGCCCTGAGTCAATCCGCCGAGCGCACTGGCCAGGCTGTTATCCGTTTTAGCGTCCCATTGGCTGAACATTAGGTCGGCCGTGACGAACGCCGTTTCCTGGTCAATCGCGGTGAAGGCAGCGAGCGCCGGCGTGTTGTAAGAGTATGCGACCATATCGCGGAACGATACATCCCCGAGGACGCGATTGCCGCTGTTTGTCGGACAATATGTTCCGTAACAGACCGGCCGGCCATCAAGGATCGTATCGAGTTTCGCACCGGTCTCTTCGATGAAAGGCGCGAAGACGAGGACCGGCTTGATGGCCGACCCGGGTTGACGGAACGCTTGCGTGGCCCGGTTGAATTCACCGCTCTGAGTCATTTCTGAATCAACGAGGGCGACGATCCGGCCTTTCGGCGTCAATTCAGCATAGCCACCGTTTAAACCGTTCGGCAGTTTCGTCATCACTTGTTTTGCTTGTTGCTGTCGGGCGACAGACAGATACGTGTCAATCGTCGCTTGATTCGTCGCCAAGTAGTCTCTGGCCGCGTCTTCATCGAGATCGTAACGTGAGCGGACGAGTCGGATCGCTTCTTTCATGACCGTATCCATATAATCGGGATAGCGGACGACGTGCTGGCGATAGGTCGCCTTCAGCTTCACACCGTGGTGCGTCTCGTAAGCTTGCTTCGATAGCACGCCGGCATCCCGCAGTTGAGTGAGGATGCGGTCCTTACGCTCATAAAATCCGGATGAAGGTTGGAGCGGATCATAGAGGGAAGGATTGTTTGGTACGGTCAACAGGAAAGCGATTTGATTCCAATTTAAATCTTCGAGCGGACGAGCAAAGTACGTATCGGCAGCTGCTTGGATGCCATAAACGTTATATCCAAAGAAGATGACGTTACTGTAGGCGGTCATAATTTCTTTCTTACTATATTGTTTTTCCAAGGCTCGAGCGAGTAAAAGTTCTTTCACTTTACGTTCATATGTCCGCTCGTGCGTCAAATACACGTTACGAGCCAACTGCTGCGTAATCGTACTTCCGCCCTGTAACGACGATTCATTGGCGTTGTGAATGAACGCCCGGGCAATCCCGCCGAGGTCGTACCCGGGGTGGGCGTTGAACTTACGATCTTCAATGACCATGATCGCCTCACGGATATGGGCCGGCAAGCGGGCGACGGAGACGTCATCACGTCGGCCGCTCAAATAGAGCTGTTCTGTCCCGCCTTTATACGTCAATGTGACGGCATGCTTCGAAGCGAGCGGGGCCGCATCGACTGTCTTTTCGCCCCACGTCAAAATCTGCTTCGTCTGTTCAATCTCCTCTTTCAACGCCCCGCTGATTGTCAGACCGGTGGCTAGCAAACCGGCAAAAAATAGTGTCCCAATCCACGCTCGCATCGTCTCACCTCTCTCTTTATTCATTATATCGTCAATCTTTAGATAAAATTCAAAATGTAAACGTTATCATATAATAATTTGAGCAGGAATACATTAGGAAATAGAGAAAGAGGGTAATAGATGTTTATATTATGAATTTAGGAGGCTGTACTATGAAGCAAGAAATGGTTGCGATGCTCCTCGCAGGAGGAGAAGGGAAACGACTCGGGCCTCTCACACGGAAGACAGCGAAGCCTGCTGTCAACTTTGGAGGGAAGTACCGGATCATCGATTTTCCATTATCGAACTGTACCAATTCGGGAATCACGACGGTGGGCGTGTTAACACAATATGAACCGCTTGAGTTGAACCGTTACCTAGGCATCGGGTCGGCCTGGGACTTGGACCGCCGCAATGGAGGCTTGGCCATCTTACCGCCATACCAAGCGCAGTCGGGAAAAAACTGGTACGAAGGTACGGCCAATGCGATTTATCGGAACTTGAGCTATATCGACGATTACGATCCGGAGTACGTGTTGATCCTATCGGGGGACCACATTTACAAGATGGATTATGAGAAGATGCTCGATTTCCATAAAGAGAAGCAAGCAGACGTCACGATTTCAGTTATGGAAGTCCCTTGGGACGAAGCACCGCGTTTCGGGATCTTGAACACGAGCGATGATCTTCGCATCAATGAGTTCGATGAGAAGCCGGAGAAACCGAAGAGCAACTTGGCTTCGATGGGGATTTATATCTTCAACTGGAAAGTGCTACGGGAGCACTTGATTCAAGATGCAGAAGACGAGACATCAAGCTTCGACTTCGGTAAAAACATCATTCCGAACACGCTCCTCGACGGTTTAGACGTGTTCGCGTATAAATTCAAAGGTTACTGGAAAGACGTCGGGACGATTCAATCGCTTTGGGAAGCCAACATGGACTTACTCGAAGAAGATCCACCGTTTGATCTATATGATCCGGACTTTAAAATCTACTCGGTCAACCCGAACCAGACGCCACAGTTCATCGGCAAAGATGCCTGTGTCGAACAGTCGGTCATCAATGAAGGTTGCCGGATTGAGGGCGAAGTCCAACATTCAGTTTTGTTCTATGATGTGCGCGTCGGTGAAGGCTCGCTCGTCAAAGACTCGGTTATCATGCCTGGAGCACGAATCGGAAAAGATGTAACGATTCATAGAGCCATCGTCGCGAGCTGTGCCGTCATTGAGGACGGTGCGACGGTCGGTGAGCCGGGTGGTGAGATCGTTGTCATTGAACCACATGAAAATATCGAGAGCGGCACAGTCTTCAAACAACGTGCTTAATTTAAAAAAAGACCGACGCAAGGAGGCGTTACTGTTGACGAATGATTTGTTAGGGGTCATCAACCTAGGGACCGAAGAGGGCTTGTTTCCAGAATTTACGGGGCATCGCAATTTAGCGGCTGTCCCGTTCTCTGGGCGTTATCGCCTGATTGATTTTACATTGACGAATATGATTACCCAAGGCATCAACCAAGTGGGTATTTTCACGCTCGATAAATATCGCTCGCTCATGGACCACTTGGGTTCAGGGAAAGAATGGGATTTGGACCGTTCGCAAGGCGGGCTACACATTTTCCCGCCGGCGCTCAAGCCTGACGGGGAAGCGTACCTCGGCGACTTGGCCAACTTCTCGATGCACCGCGAACACTTCGTACGCAGCAAACAGCCGTACGTCGTGATCACCGGATCGAACGTGTTGACGACGATCGACTTCCAAGACATGCTCGAGCATCATAAATCAATGGGCGCGGACATTACACTCGCTTATACCGGACACGAACAAAAATGCGGCTATTGCCGCCCGATTCGTCTCGGCGAAAACGACCGTGTCGTCGGCATCGGTGAGCGCGGATACACCCCGGACGATGAGTATACGTATACCGAGACGATCATCATGTCGAAAAACTTGTTCCTTCGTCTCGTCGACGAAGCGACGTCAAGAGGCGAGTACGATTTGCTCGACGGTGTCATCCGTCCGCAGCTTCATCGTCTGCACGTACACGGCTATCACTATACTGGAAAAATGCAGGTGATTCATTCTGTCCTTTCATACTATAATGAAAGTATGCGCTTACTTCGTCAGGAAGGGATTATCTATGACTTCCCGCATATCTATACGAAGATTAAACATGAGCCGCCGACCCGTTATTTGAAAGGGTCGAAAGTGAATGAAGCGCTCGTTGCAAACGGCTGTAAAATCAGCGGAGAAGTTCAAAACAGTATTCTCTTCCGCGGTGTCGTCGTCAGTGAGCACGCCCGTGTCAAAAACTCAATCATTTTATCCAAGTCGATCATCGAAGAAGGCGCTGTCGTCGAGAACGCCATTTTAGATAAAGAAGTGGTCGTCAAACGAGGACAAGTCATTCGAGGTACGGTCGACGAACCGATCGTCATCGGAAAACGGACAACGGTTTAAAGGGGGATATTATGAAAATATGGTATGTCGCTTCAGAAGCGGCACCGTTCATGAAAACGGGGGGGCTTGCCGATGTCATCGGCTCGCTCCCTCAAGCGGTGTCTGGCCTCGGTGAAGATGTGAGTGTCGTTATGCCGAAGTATGGCTCGATTGCTCAGGAATATGTGGACGAGATGGAGTATCTATTCGACTTGATCGTACCGGTCGGATGGCGCAAGCAGTTTGGTGCCGTCCTGAAACTTGTGCGCGATGGGGTCACGTTCTACTTTATCGATAACGAGTACTATTTCAAACGGGAAGGCGTGCTCTACGGCCATTACGATGATGCCGAGCGGTTCGCATTCTTCTCTCGGGCCGTCCTTGAGATGATCGGGAAACTCGAAGCAGAGGAGATCCCGGACGTGCTCCATTGTCACGACTGGCAAACGGGCGTCGTCCCGGCCTTTTTACGGATTCATTATCAACACCTCGAGGCGTATCAACGCATCCGTACGGTGTTCACCATCCATAACCTGCAATATCAAGGCATCTTCCCGGAAGCGGTCCTCGGCGAGCTGTTACAGTTCGGTCCGGAACACTTCACAGCAGAAGGGATTCAACATAACGGTCTCGTCAACTACATGAAGGCCGGAATCGTTCATTCCGATCAAATCACGACGGTCAGTCCGTCGTATCGCGACGAGATTATGGAACCGTACTACGGGGAAGGACTCGACGCGGCGCTTCGGTACCGGTCAGTTGACGTCCGGGGCATCTTGAACGGCCTTGATTTGGCGACGAACGACCCGAGCACGGACAAGCGCATCGCGCAAACGTATGACCTCGATACGGTGAAGGAAGGGAAGCTCGTCAACAAGCGCGTCCTGCAAGAGCGGTTTGGTCTCGAAGTACGTGACGACATCATGTTGATTGGCTTTGTCAGTCGACTCGTCGAGCAAAAAGGGCTCGATTTGATCGAAGCCGTGAGTGAAGAGCTCGGAAACTTGGACTGTCAGTTCGTCTTCCTCGGATCGGGTCAACCCGAATACGAGGGCATCGTTCACGAGATGACGGCGACGCATCCAGGCAAGGTCGGGTCGTATATCGGCTTCGACATTGAACTCGCACACTTGATTTACGCGGGATCGGATGCATTCCTCATGCCGTCGCGCTTTGAGCCGTGCGGTCTGAGCCAACTTATCTCGATGCGCTATGGGACGCTCCCGATCGTCCGCGAGACGGGTGGGTTACGCGACACGGTCAAGCCGTATAATGAGTACACACAAGAGGGTACGGGATTTGGTTTCTTGAATTACAACGCCCACGAGATGCTCGCGACGATTGAGAAATCGATTCGTGTCTTCTACGACGACAACAATTGGAACGCCCTCGTCCATCAAGCGATGACTGCGGACTTCAGCTGGAAACAATCCGCGAAGCAATACCGTGAGTTGTATCACCTATTCGCATGACCGGAAGGAGTTTTACACACATATGTTTACAGATAAACAGAGCTTCGTCACTTCATTTCAAGAGAGATTCGTCGCATTAAACGGAAAGTCGTTTGATGAAGGGACCGAGCAGGAAGTGTATCAAACGTTGGCAACGATGGTGCGCGAACAGGCGATCCCGAAATGGATCAACACCCGCGACAAGCACGAAGAAAAACAGAGTAAACAAGTCATTTATTTCTCACTTGAATTTTTACTCGGCCGTTTTCTGTATAACAACCTGCTCAGCATGGACGTCTTAGAAGTCGTGCAAGAGGGGTTAGACGAACTTGGTTTCAACTTCACCGACATCACGGAATATGAACCGGAACCGGGGCTTGGGAATGGCGGACTCGGTCGTTTGGCGGCATGTTTCCTCGATTCCCTCGCCGCGCTCAGCCTGCCTGGGCACGGGAACGGGATTCGTTACCGTTACGGCTTGTTCAAACAAAAGATCGTCGACGGCTATCAAGTCGAGTTGCCGGACAACTGGCTCCGTGATGGCAACATGTGGGAGACACGCCGGGCTGACCGGGCTGTCGACGTCAATTTCGGCGGTTGGATCGAGATGCGACAAATTGGGGACCGGCTTCGCGTCGTCCACCATCCGGATGAAGTCGTCCGAGCCGTGCCTTACGACATGCCGATCATCGGCTACAAAAACGATGTCGTCAACACGCTCCGTCTTTGGAACGCCGAGTCACCGTTTGATGACGAGGAGTACATGGAACGGACGAAAGGTTCGTACAAAGACTTGCTCAAATACAAGCAGTCGATTGCGACCATCTCTGAGTTCCTCTACCCGGACGACACGACATATGAAGGAAAAGTGTTGCGCTTGAAGCAACAGTACTTCTTCGTTTCGGCGGGCGTTCAGTCAATGATCGCGTCTTACTTACGTCATAATAAATCGTTGAAGCACTTGGGCGACCATTACGCCGTCCACATCAATGACACGCATCCGGTCGTGGCCATTCCCGAACTCATGCGGATTTTAATGGACGACCACGGTTACGGGTGGGATGAGGCGTGGCGTGTGACGAAGAGCGTCATGTCGTTCACGAACCATACGCTTCTCGCCGAGGCGCTCGAAAAGTGGCCGGTCGAGATGTATGAACGGTTATTGCCGCGCATTTATCAAATCATCACCGAAATCAATCGCCGCTTCTGTAAAGATGTGCTCGTCAACTATCCACATCTCGAGCCGCACATGGGCGAGATCGCGATCGTGTCGAACCAACACATCAACATGGCGAACCTTGCCGTCGTCGGCTCGCACTCGACGAACGGAGTCGCCCGCATCCATACCGATATCTTGAAACAACGTGAGATGCGTCATTTGTATGAGATGTTCCCGTTGCGCTTCAACAACAAGACGAACGGGATTACGCATCGCCGCTGGCTCCTCAAGTCAAATCCGCGACTCTCGAACTTGATCACCGATGCGATCGGTTCGTCATGGATCGAACACCCGAACGATCTTGAGAAGTTGATGGGCGTGTCAAAAGATGCGAGCTTCCAAGAACAGGTCATGAACGTGAAGCAACAGAACAAACTTGACCTCGCCGGCTACATTCAAGCAGAGACGGGCATCGCCGTCGACCCGGAGTCGATTTTTGACGTTCAAGTCAAGCGGCTCCACGCTTATAAACGTCAATTGATGGACGCGATGCATATCCACGCGCTCTATCAGAAGATTCAAGCGGACCCGACGTTCACGATGGTGCCACGGACGTTCATCTTCGGTGCGAAGGCGGCGCCGGGCTACTATTACGCGAAAGAAGTCATTCGCTATATCAACGCGCTCGCGGCCATGATCAACAACGATAAGCGGGCGAGCCGCTTCATCAAGATCGTCTTCCTCGAGAACTACCGCGTCTCGATGGCGGAGCGAATCTTCCCAGGTTCGGATTTGAGTGAACAGATTTCGACGGCGAGCTACGAGGCGTCAGGTACCGGCAACATGAAGTTCATGATGAACGGTGCGCTCACAATCGGGACGCTCGACGGGGCCAATATCGAGATTCGCGATGCGGTCGGGGACGATCATATCTTCATCTTCGGATTGACACCACAAGAAGTCATGAACTACAAGAAGTTCGGTGGCTATCACGCGGCCGACATCTATCATGCGAACACGGAAGTGCGTAACGTCGTCGATGCCCTCGTCAACGGAACGTTCGACAAAGTCGGAGAATACCAATTCCAAGCCATTTTCGACTCGCTTCTCGTCTATAATGACGATTTCCTCGTGTTGAAAGATTTCGCGTCTTACATGCAGGCGCAACGACGCGTCGACGAGGTGTTCTCGGACAAGGCACGCTGGGCCGAGAGTTCAATCGTCAACACGGCCAAATCGGGAATCTTCTCGAGTGACCGGACGATCACGGAATACGCGAACGCCGTCTGGAACATCAAACCGACGAGCGTGAAATAAAAAAAGCGATCCACCCGTTACGGGTGGACCGTGTTTTCTGGATAACTGATCCAATCAGAGTAAGACCCTGGGTACAGCCGGACGTCATCTTTACCGAGGGCGTGTAACGCCAAAATGTTCACGCAGGCGGTGACTCCGCTCCCGCAATAGAAGATGGGGTTGGGGACGTCGAGGACGTTGGCGTACAGCTCTCTCAAATCATGAAAATCTTGAAGCGTGCCGAGGTCGGTGACGGCTTCGGTATACGGACAAAGGACGGCGTTCGGGATATGGCCCGGTTTGCGATCAATCGGTTCATGACTGCCGTCGTACCGGTCGGCCGTCCGTGAATCATAGAGCCCGCCCGTGACCGTGGCGGCACGGACGTCTTCAATCGTCGCAATCATCTCGTCTTGGAACGCTGGGACGTAATCTGAGGCGGGGTAGGACGGAACGTCCGTCGTCGTCTCGCCGCAGTAAGTGATTCCGGACTGAATCCCGCCCTCGAGCACGATGACACGCTCATGGCCGGCCCATTTGAATAACCACCAAGCACGGGCGGCATAAGGGAATCCGTCATCGTAAATGATGATCAAGTCATCTTTTTGAATCCCGATCCGGCGAAGCGTCTCGGTCCATGCTTCTTTTGACGGCAGTGGATGGCGTCCGCCGTGAATGGACACGGGACCGGATAAATCTTCCATCAAATCGAGGAAGACGGCGTTCGGGAGATGCCCCTGTCGATACACATACTTTCCGTATGAGGCGTCGTTTAATGAATAACGACAATCAATAAAGCGAATCGAGTCCGTATGGACGATGTGTTTCAATTCTTGGGCACGCATAGTTGGAAACATAGTATCACCTCGAAGTTTCGTTACTCCCATCGTATACAAGATGGAACAAATTGGCGAGTACTTCGATTGAATTTTTGAATGTCGAAAGGGGAACTGACCATGACATGGCAACAGACATATGACCGATGGAAACAACACGAGGCGCTCGAACCGCACTTGCGCGCCGAGCTTGAGGAAATGGAGCAAGACGAGACGTCGCTCGAGGACGCCTTTTATAAGACGCTCGAATTCGGGACGGGCGGTATGCGCGGGGAAATCGGACCAGGTGCGAACCGGATGAACATGTATACGATTCGTAAGGCATCGCAAGGATTCGCGGACTTTATCGCTGCCTCGGGCGAAGAAGCGAAACGTCACGGCGTTGTCATCGCCCACGACTCACGTCACTTCTCGCCGGAGTTCGCGCTCGAAGCGGCGCGTACGCTCGCCTCGAACGGGATTAAGACATACTTGTTCCCAAGCCTGCGGGCCACACCAGAGTTGTCGTTCGCCGTCAGACATTTAAACGCATTTGGAGGCATCGTCATCACGGCGAGCCACAACCCGCCAGAATATAACGGTTTTAAAGTATACGGTGCCGATGGCGGACAGTTGCCACCGGCTGAGGCCGATGAGCTCGTCTCGTACGTCAACGCAATCGAAGACGAATTAAAGATCGAAGTCCAAGATGAAGCCCCACTCCGCGCCGACGGCACGCTCGTCACCGTCGATGCGTCGGTCGATGCGGCTTATATGGAGGCCCTTCAATCGATTCGCATTCATACGGATGTGCAAGGAGACCCGCTTAAAATCGTCTACTCGCCACTCCACGGGACGGGACGTCGCCCGGTCATGGAAGGGTTGAAGGCGTATGGATTTGAACATGTCACCATCGTCGAGGAGCAGGCCGAGCCAGACGGGGCGTTCCCGACGGTCAGTTATCCGAACCCGGAAGAACGGGCCGCCTTTGAGCTCGCGATGCAATACGGCGATCGTGTCGGGGCCGACTTGCTCATGGCGACGGATCCGGACGCCGACCGTGTCGGTTTCACGGTCCGTGACCGCAACGGCGAATGGTTCGTCTTGACGGGGAACCAGACCGGGGCGCTCCTCATGGATTACATTCTGTCTCAAAAAGTCGAGACGGGGACGCTTCCGACGAACGGTTTCGTCGCGAAGACGATTGTCACGTCTGAACTTGGGGCGGCCATCGCTAAGGCGTATGGGGTTCACCTCGAGAATACGCTCACCGGCTTCAAGTTCATCGGTGAGAAGATCAAACAATATGAAGAATCTGGTGAATATACGTTCTTGTTCGGCTACGAAGAGAGCTACGGGTATTTGATTGGCGACTTCTGCCGTGACAAGGATGCCGTCCAGGCGTGCTTGCTCGGCGCTGAGATGGCAGCCTTCCATAAACAACAAGGACGCACGTTATACGATGCGCTCCAAGCTGTGTATGAGAAGTATGGCTTCTATGAAGAGTCGCTCCAATCGATGACATTGAAAGGGAAAGCCGGTCTCGAACAGATCGGCCGGATGATGGAGGCGTTCCGCGCCAATCCGCCGCAGGAAGTCGGAGGGTACGAAGTCGTCCGCTTTGAAGACTATAAGCAACAAGTCGCGACGAACTTGCGTCAAGGAGAGACGGAAGCAATCGAGTTGCCGTCGTCGAACGTACTCAAGTTCATCTTCGAGGATGGCTCATGGTTCTGCCTGCGTCCGTCTGGAACGGAGCCAAAAATCAAGTTCTACTTCAGCGTCCACGCCGATAGCGCTGAGAAGACGACGGTCAAACGAGAGGCGATTGAACGAGATGTTATGAAACAAGCGAAAGCAATCGATTAAGCGAGGACCACTGCCCTGACGAGGGCAGTGGTTTTTGTTTGACATTGAATGCCCCCGTCAGTATGATGAGGTTATTGTTCAAAACCATGTAATCATATAAGGATTATCAGGAAGGCGGAATTCATATGAAAAAATCGTTAACAGCAGTACTCGCTATCGGCGCATCGTTCGGGGTGCTCGCAGCATGCGGCACAGAGAAAGACAGCGGTTCAGAAGAAGCCGTCATCACAGTCGGAACAGAAGCGACATACCCGCCATTCACGTATAAAGATAAAGGTGAAATCACAGGGTATGACATCGATGTGTTGAATGAAGCGGCCGAGCGTGCCGGTTACACGGTCGAATACGAGCCGATGGACTTCAAAGGACTCGTTCCAGCACTCGACGCGGAACGCATCGACATGATCGCCAACCAGATGAGCATCACGCCAGAACGTGAAGAGAAATACGCGTTCTCAGACCCATACGCCGTCTCAGGCGCACAAGTCATCGTCGCATCAGACAATGAGGACATCCAAGGCATCGACGACCTCGACGGCAAAGTCGTCGGCTCGACACAAGGATCGGTCTACGCCAAGCTCGCTGAAGAAGCTGGAGCTGAAGTCAAGTTCTACAAAGGCGCGAACCAAGTGTTACAAGATCTTCAAGTCGGACGTCTTGACGCAGCGCTCAACGACCGTCTCTTCATCTTGACGGAGCTTGAGAAGACGGGTTACGACGTGAAAGCGGTCGGTGACGTCTTCAACAAGAGCGAAGCGGGCTACATGACACGCCAAGACTCGGACGTGCTCGATAAGTTGAACGACGCGCTCGCTGAGATGCAAGAAGACGGTACGATGGCTGAAATCGGTGAGCAGTACTTCGGTGAGGATATCAGTCAATGAATGAACTGATCACGACCGTCATCGAGAACCGTTCGGCCTATGTAGAAGCCGTACAATTGACGTTGATCGCCAGTATCCTGTCGATTCTCCTCGCCTTGGTGCTCGGTCTGATCATCGCATTACTTCATAGCAGTCCAATCAAAATCGTCCGTTTGTTCACGCGCACGTATATCTCGTTCTTCCGCGGGACACCGCTCTTGTTGCAACTTCTCATCTTGTACGTCGGTTTGACCGGATTCGTGCAGTTGAGCGGGATGCAGGCGCTCATCTTTGGTCTAGGCCTTCACTTCGCGGCCTATATCTCGGAAGCGTTCCGGGCGGCGATCAATTCGGTCGACCAAGGACAAGTCGAGGCGAGTGTCGCCCTCGGCATCCCGCGTGCGAAGCGCTTCAAGGATATCATCTTCCCCCAGGCGCTATCGCGTGCGATCCCACCGGTGTCCAACTCGGTCATCGATATTATCAAATCGACGTCGCTCGGTTCGGTCATCGCCGTCCAAGAGTTGACGTACGTGTCGGACCAAATTGCCGCGACGACGTATCTCGTCATGCCGCTCCTCTTGTTCTCGGCATCGATCTATTGGATCTTGTCGACGCTCATCCAGGCAGGGCAGCATCGTCTCGAACGTCGATATGCGATTCGTTGACACAAAGAAATCCCTTTGATTCTAAAATCGAAGGGATTTCAGCTTCCTAACCAGCATTAATTAAATCGCTCGTCCTTCCGGCGCCCACGCTTTCCGCAGGCAATCCCGGAGCCGCATCGCGACGCGCGTCGCTGCTGGGTCTCCGTTGGATTGCTTTCCTGCAGGAGTCGGGGCGCCATCGGACGAGCAACACAAACGGTCACCATCTGGTTGCCGTTTGTGTTTTTTCGAGTCTTTGAGCTCTTCGCGCACAAAAAAAAGACGAATCAAATCGCAATATACGATTTGATTCGTCAATAGCCTGAAAAATCCCTTCGATTGCAACCAATCGAAGGGATTTTTGTATTAACGGATGACTTGTTCTGTTTCCGTGTCGAAGAAGTGAGCTTTCGTCATATCGAGTGCGAGTGTGACGTCATCACCCATGTGGATGTTCGAACGTCCATCGATGCGAGCCGTGAACTGGTGGCCACCAAGTTCGGCGTACAAGTATGACTCAGCGCCCATGAGCTCGGCGACGTCGATATGTGTGCGGAACGTGTGCGTCGTTGGTGAGTCGATGTAGATCGGCTCATCGTGAATCGATTCTGGACGGATTCCGAGGACGAGCTCTTTACCGACGTAACCGCGGTCACGAAGACCTTTCATTTTGCCTTCAGGGACGTTGATTTCTTCACCACCGACGAGGAACTTCCCATCAGCCAATTTACCGCGGAAGAAGTTCATTGAAGGTGATCCGATGAAGCCGGCTACGAAGATGTTGTCCGGGTTTTCATATACTTCTTTCGGCGAACCGACTTGTTGGATGATTCCGTCTTTCATGATAACGATGCGAGTCGCGAGTGTCATCGCTTCCGTTTGGTCATGGGTAACGTAAATCGTCGTCGTGTCGAGACGGTTGTGCAATTGGATGATTTCTTTACGCATCTGAACGCGAAGCTTGGCATCCAAGTTTGAGAGCGGCTCATCCATCAAGAACACTTTGGCATCACGGACGATGGCACGGCCGATGGCGACACGTTGACGCTGACCACCAGAGAGTGCTTTCGGCTTACGTTGAAGGTATTCTTCAAGTCCGAGGATACGGGCCGCATCTTGGACGCGACGATCGATTTCATCTTTCGGGAACTTGCGAAGTTTCAAACCGAACGCCATGTTGTCATACACACTCATGTGCGGGTAAAGGGCATAGTTTTGGAAGACCATCGCGATGTCGCGGTCTTTCGGTGCGACGTCGTTCATGCGCTTGCCATCGATGATGAAGTCCCCGCTCGAGATTTCTTCGAGTCCGGCGATCATACGGAGTGTCGTCGATTTACCGCAACCTGAAGGTCCGACGAAGACGATGAACTCGCGGTCCTTGATGTGCAAGTTAAAATCGCTGACTGCCTTTGAGTCGCCACCTTCGTATATTTTATCAATGTGGTTCAATTGAATTTCTGCCATGTCGTTAGCCTCCTGGGAATCTGTTCTTGTATAATAGCGCTTACAAGATTGATTATACGGTGAAACCGCTTGCATTGGATATGTACACGTTGCACAAAAACGATTACTCAGATTTGTGCAACGTGACAATGAGTTGAAGCAAACTCGCATCATAGAATTGGCGGGCATCGTATCCCGTCAGTTCGTACAGCCGATCGAGCCGATAATTGAGCGTATTTCGATGCATGAACAGTGCTTTAGCCGTATGGGATACGTTTAAAGAGTGGGCGAATAATGCCTCTAACAGCTCGATGTTCGTCTTGTCGAGCGTCGTATATACGGCCTCGATCAATTGGAGACGTTCGGCAAAAGTCTCATGGTCTTCTAGCAAGTAATGGTATAATAGTTGACTAGCAGGGTAAGCTTTAGTAGAGAGTCTCGCGAACGGGCGCAGCGTTTGATGTTGTTGATACAGTGTCCCTAACACACCGAGCGGTCGCTCGCTATAGATGACATGGGCCTCAACGTAGCAATCGCTCGCCACGGCTCGTAACACGTCCTCGAACTCGGACAAATCGACGAGTTGATTCATCTCGATGATTTCCACGTGATGTCGCGTCATGACGACGATTTCCGCTTCAGGCATGAAATCGTGCAATATCTCTAAAAATTGCTCGAGCGATTCCGGCTCTTGATAATGGAGCGACAGCGACAACAACCGAAATGGTTGGGCGATTCGATACGAATCTGTGAGCAAGCGGTCTTGCCATTTCTCTTGACGCGGATCACGCGTCGTTACAAACGGTGTCGCCGACCATTCAAGCAGCTGTCGTTCACGCTCGCTCAATTCCATTTTGGGTAGTCCAAACACGGTCCCATCGTGTGCTTGGTACCAGATGTAGTCTCCGGATGCATCTTCCGACCGATGGACAACGGTCGGGAAAATCGATTTAATACGATCATACGTAGTCAATACAATCACCTCTTCAAACAATGTATCATATTTCAGAACGGAGGCAGGCAGTTTGGACAGTCTACTAAAAATATTCATCATGATCGCCATCGGGGCGACAATCGGGGGAGTCACGAACTTTCTCGCTATCAAAATGTTGTTTCGGCCCCATCATCCTAAATACATCGGGAAGATGAGAGTTCCGTTCACCCCGGGGTTGATCCCGAAACGTCGCGACGAATTGGCAACGAGCCTCGGGAAGACGGTCGTCAAGCACTTGTTGACGCCTGAAGGGATGCGTAAGCGCCTGCTCGATGAACAAGTCGGTAGTCATATTACCCACTTCGTGCAAGGTGAGGTTCGGACGATGCTTCGTTCAGACAAGACGATTCGTTCGCTCATCGAACCGCTCTATCCCGATGCGGAGACACGTGTGTTGGGAGAAGCGGATACGAAGCTCCGGCAAGAGCTCCGACTCGTCCTTGCGGATGTGAAGTCGCGTCAACTATATGAGCTTCTCGGTGAAGACGGGATGGACCGTGTCCGCGGCATCATCCCCGAAATCGTGGACGCCCTGCTCGTCAAGTCAGAAGAATACTTTTATTCGGCTGAAGGCGAGGCGCAACTTCGGCACATGGTCGACTCGTTCGTCCAACGTCGGCTCGGTTTCATCGCCGGGTTCGTTCAAAACTTGAATTTCGTCGAAATGATTCGTCCGGAGATTATCAATATCTTGCGAGGTGGCTCGACTCGGTCTGGCATGGCGACGATGATCACGCGCGAATTCGAGCGGTTCAGTGAACGCTCGGTCGATACACTGCTCGACGACCGATTAGAGGAACGGTTGATTGACGGTGTGACGACGGAAGTCGTCTCGCGTCTCCCGGTTGGGGAACTGCTCGATCGGACCGTCCACTCCTATACGCGGGACGTCGAAGACCGTGTCGTCGAAGAACTCGTGCCGAACGGCGTGAGGCTCGTCATCACGCGCTTCACGGATCAAATGGAGACGGTCATGGATCGCCTGAAAATCGATCAAATCGTTCAAGAGCAAGTGAGCTCGCTCGATACCTCGTACCTCGAAGAGATCGTCCTTTCGATCTCAAAACGAGAGTTCCGGGCAATAACATGGCTTGGCGCCTTATTAGGTGGTATGATTGGATTGATTCAAGGGTTGATTGCCATCGTTTGATCGGCACGCCCTAATAGTTTTTAGGAGGACGTCACATGTCACAATCAAACTTGTACGATCATGCTTACCAATTGGAAAAAGCACTTCGCGATTCTGAGGAGTTCACAAATCTCTCTTCACTATACGACCGTGTCAATGCGGATGCAGAAGCGAACCAGTTATTCGCTGACTTCCGTGATATCCAAATGACGCTTCAACAGAAGCAAATGCAAGGCGAAGAAATCTCTGAACAAGAGATGATGGATGCGCAGACAAAAATGATGGGCGTTCAACAAAACGAATTGATCATGGAGCTCATGCAAGAAGAGCAACGCATGCATCAACTGGTCACAGAAGTGACGAAAATTATCATGAAGCCACTTGAAGAGCTCTACGCTCCGATGGTGAATGATAACGAAGTTCAATAACAGTGAAGCGGATGGCAATCGAGCCATCCGCTTTTTTGTTGCCTAGATTGTCACCCAATTCATGATAGCGCTTACATGAAGCGTGGTATACTCTATTTGTAGGTCATTTCACAAGAAAGGGTGGACGTCATGGTCACCTTGGTGATTTTAGCCGTCATGATCATCGGTTTTATCGGAGGTTGGCTCCGGGCCGACTTGGTCGCGCTGATTGGTCTCCTCTTGCTCGTTTTGACAAATCAACTGACACCGGTCGAAGCGATGGCCGGTTTTTCGAATTCGGTCGTGCTCATGATCGCCGGACTGTTCATTGTCGGTGCCGGGTTGTTTCACACCGGCCTCGCCGAACGGTTAGGGGCCGCTCTCATCCCGTACGCGAAAGGGAGTGAAGTACGTCTCTTTCTCGTCCTCATGGTCACCGTGACGTTTTTGTCGAGCCTAATGTCGAACACGGGAACGGTCGCTTTGTTGATTCCGGTCGTGCTCGCCATGTCAAGGCAGATGGGGACGAGCCCGGCGAAATTGCTCATGCCGCTCGCCTTTTTCTCAAGCATCGGTGGGACGATGACACTTATCGGAACGCCACCGAACCTAGTCGCCGCGGAGACGCTCCGAGGCGCGGGGGGAGCGCTTGGATTTTTTGCGCTCTTGCCGATTGGTCTCGTCGTGGCTGTGGTCGGACTGTTATATTTCTATGTCATTGGGAACCGTCTGCTCGGGGCGGGGGATGTTCGTTCGTCGGCGGCCCATCCGTTGATGATACCGCAAGTAGCCGTCTACGCGCTGTCCATCACGAAAGGACACCGCCTCGTCGGTCAGACGCTTAGTGACGTCAAGTGGTCACGAGACGGCCTGGTCGTCGTCGGCGAACACCGAAAAGGAGTGGTCCATCGGTTTATCACGGCCCGAGCCGACACAGTGCTTACGGAAGGGCGTGTCCTCGTCAGTGGCGATGAGACGGATGTCCACCGCATCGCCCGACAAGAAGGATTGGTCGTCGAGCCGGTTAACGTCAAAGATGTGTACGGCAAAGAGTCGGGCGTCGCCGTTTTCACGATTCCGACCGACAGCCCGCTCGTCGGCCGCTGTTTGTCCGAAAGCCGGTTGCGCAATGAGTATCGATTGAACGTGCTTCAAGTCGTACGCCCGAACGAGGAAATCGCCATCACCCGATTGAAAGATGTGCCGCTCGAACGAGGCGACATGCTTGTCGCCCAAGGGGAGTGGGCCGACTTAGAGCGGGTCGGAAACGAGACGCACCTCTTGCTTGCCAATGAGCACGTGACCGACGTGGCTAATCGGGCCGTATCCGAACGTCATCAACTAGCAGCGGGATTGATCATGCTCGGAATGGTCACGCTCCTCGTGTTCGAGTGGGTCGACCCGACGGTAGCGGTATGGCTCGCGGCGCTTGCCATGGTGCTCACCGGAGCCGTCCGCCAAATGGACGTCGCGTATCAATCGATTCAATGGTCCTCGCTTCTTTTGATCGCAGCGATGATCCCGGTCGGCCAAGCGCTCGACAATGCTGGGATCATGGCGTGGCTCGTCACATGGATCAGTGAGTCGTTCGGGCAGGCTGGTCCGGTCTGGGTGCTCGTTGCGCTCTTCGTCGCGACGATGGTGCTGAGTCAAATCATCTCGAACACGGCGACGGCCGTCTTATTCGCTCCGCTCGCACTGTCGCTCGCCTCGGCACTCCAAGTCAGTCCCGTCCCGCTCGTCGTCGCCGTCGCCATCGCGGCCTCGCTCGCGTTCATGACACCATTCGGGTCACCGACGAACGCGATGGTGTTCGGCATCGGCGGCTATCGCTTCTTCGATTTTGTCAAAGTCGGCTTGCCGCTTCAGGTCGTGACGGCGGTCATCGCCATCTTCACGATTTTGTTCATCTTCCCGTTTTGAAGGAAATGTTGTTTGCTCTGCCGAATGTGTAAAAAAATGCTAAACGGTGAGGTGAGAGATGATGTGGAAACGAGTTGGGATGATTTTGGCTGTGTTCTTGCTTGCGGCCTGCTCGAATGAGAGCGAACAGCCGGCACCGACGCTCGGGGCGGACGCCAAAGTGGCCAAGGCGTACTTAGAGGAGCAAGGCTATGACGTCGTCTCTTATAAAGGGAATAGAATGTCGAGCTTTGAAAAGGCAGATCTGCTTGAGTTGCCAACGCAAAGTACGTGGCAAGTCCAGATGACGCCGCCGGATGACTATATTGGACGTGACATTCGACATGAGAACTTCATCGTCCGCAACCATCCGCTCGATGAAGTCGCAGAACTCGGCCAGACGAACGTCTCGGTCATGATGGTGGACGGCGAGGTCATCGGCGGGACGTCGTATCCGGATTCGGCCGAGCCGCTTACCGGAGCGAGCTATTCACTCGATGGGAAGACGGCGGAAGAGCTGCATCCCGATTACATGGAGTGGCGCAGCGAGTGGGAAGCCAAATATAGCGAATGAACAAGCGCCTCGGGATTCCCGAGGCGCTTCTGTTATGAGGCCGTGCCTTTCAGTTTTCCTGGCAGTTTACAGCGCTCGAAGTAGATGAGTTGGCCGCGACGTGCGATGCGGGCCCCTTTATGGAGATGCCCGGCTTCCTCGAGCATCGCGAGGCCTTTCGTTTTCGCCTCGTCATCGCTTGCCGCGGTAAATGAATCGTTCAAGACGACCGTGCCGTCGTTCTCGAACGCTGTGATCGTATACTGTTCCATCCGTTCGCCCCCTTTGCTTCCATTGTACTGAATGGTCATTCATTCTTCAAGCGAAGGTTTCGTCAGCTCCTCGAACGTGAGCTGACGGGCCGTTTCGGTACGCGGAATCAACTCTGAGACCGTCATCCCGATCAAGCGGACCGGTTCGGTGATCGCCATCTCGTCAAACAGACGGCGGGCGAGCCGTTTAATCTCATCATGGTCGTGCGTCGGGTGGTTCAGTTTGATTTGATGGCTCCGGGCTTGGAACTCGCTCGTCTTAATTTTGATCGTCACCGTCTGACAGCTGAGCTCGCGGCGGTCGAGCTGATGGAGTACGTCTTCGATTTCCGGGACGACACGTTCATACACTTCTTCCGGGTCATCGAGGTCAAACGCGAACGTCGTCTCGGAGCCGATCGATTTTCGTTCCCGCGTCGGCACGACGGGGCGGCTGTCCCGGCCGTGGGCAAGCTCATATAACTGATTTCCCCGGTCGTGGCCGAAGATGGCCTTCAACTGCTCGGGGCGGGTGCCCTGCAAATCGGCGATCGTATGGTAGTCGTGCTTGAACAACGTCTGGGCGGTCACTTTGCCGACCCCGTGCATCGTCGTGATCGGGAGCGGGGCGAGGAACGTCTCGACGTCAGCCGCCTCGACGACCGTCAGTCCGTTCGGTTTGTTGAATCCTGAGGCGATCTTGGCGACGAACTTCGACGGGGCGACCCCGGCCGAAGCGGTCAGTCCGGTCCGCCGTTTGATTTCCCCGAGGATGTAGCGCGCGATATAAGGGCCCGACGTGCTCATGAGCGTGTTTTCTGTCACGTCCAAGTACGCCTCGTCGAGCGAGAGCGGTTCGACGAGCGGCGTAATCGATTTGAAAATGGCCATCACCTGTTGGCTGACGTGCCGATAGACGTGAAAGCGCGGTTTGACAAACGTCGCCTGAGGACAGAGCGCGAACGCCCGCCGTGACGACATGGCGCTGTGCACGCCGTATTTTCGCGCCTCATACGAACAAGTGGCGACCACCCCACGGCTGTGAGGGGCGCCACCGACGATGACCGGTTTATCGCGTAAGTCAGGGCGGTCGCGTTGTTCGACCGAGGCGTAAAACGCGTCCATATCGACATGGATGATCAATCGTTCCATGAACATCACCTTTCTGTATCATCTGCTCCTTTCAGTATACCGAACTTTTGTTCGTTTTTTGCTAGTTTTGCTTATTTCGTTTGCTGCGCTGTTTATCTAACTTCTCTTGGCTACGGATTTGATTCGGGAATTGCAGGAGCGACCCAATCCAATTTTTTTGCTTCAACCAGAAATAAATCAAAACCGTGAAGCCGATGATCATAAGCCAGGCGAACAAATAGCCGAGCGGCCACTCGAGCTCGGGCATTTGTTTGAAGTTCATGCCCCAGACCGCACCGAACGCGACGACGGGCGTCGTCAAGGCCGTGAAAACGGTGAGCGCCTTCATGATCTCGTTGCCACGGAAGTTTGACAACGTCGCGGCCAAATCGGTCATCGCGATGACGTCTTCTTGGTAATGTTCGATCAACGTCAGGAGCCGATTGACGCGATATTTGGCGAGACGATACGCTTTCAATTCGTTTAAGTCCATGTCGAGAAACGCCTCGCGCCCGGCCATGAGCAGTTCGCGGTACGGGACGACGGTATCGGACCATCGTTCGATTTCGCTACGGAGCCCGAAAATCTCATTCATGAACTGGGGCGGCACTTGCCCGCTCATCTCGCGCTGGGCGACCATCAACCGTTCTTCATATTCATCGATGCCATGAAAGTAATAGTCCATCTTTTCAGCGAGCAAATCATAGAACGCCTCGATCGGGGTATCGTATTGCTTGGCCGCCACTGACTGGCAATAGACGTCATCAAACCCGATCGTCCATAAGAAATCCCGGGTCACGAAGTAGTGCCCGATCTTTTGCGGTTCACGCTCGAGCTGTTCATAGTCGAGCGTGAGCGAGCCATACATATAGTCTTGCTCGACAATGATTTTTGTGACTTTCGCCGTCGTCAACTGCTCGAGCCAATACGTGTACGCTTCTTCATAATGATTGTCGACCTGTACGATTTCTTCGGGTCGTGTATACCATTTCCAACTCATCTTCCATTCCCCCAATTTCCTTCTCCCTCAAGTATTCCCGCTTTCCTAAGAAAGTTGGCATCTCACGTGAACTTTCGTTAAGATGAAGGTACTGACAAGAAGAGAGGTGCTTTTTTTGACGACTACTAAAATCGGTCAGCTCAAAGTGGGCGACACGTTAAACCAATATGTCATGATCAAACAATCCTATCGAGGACTCGCCGGAAATGGCAAACCATATTTGACGCTCATTCTTTGCGATGAGAGCGGAGAGATTGAGACGAAAGTATGGGATAGCGCCGACACGGATAAATATGCGACGAAGAAAATCGTCCACGCTTCCGGAGAAGTGATGGATTACCGCGGGCGGACCCAACTGAAGCTCAAACAAATCTCCATCATCGAAGGGGAGACGGACATCGCGCCATACGTCCGTTCGGCACCTGTACCGAAGTCGGAACTCGAGACGGGGATCCGCGGCTATATCGATGCGATCGGACACGCGGGCATGCGTGAGCTCGTGACTGCGCTCGTCGACCGGAACGAAGAGGCTTACTTCACGTATCCGGCTGCGGTGCGACACCACCATGCGGTCTATTCGGGCCTTGCGTTCCATGTCTTGTCGATGCTGAAACTCGCTGAAACGATGTGTGACCTGTACCCGCAATTGAATCGTGATTTGCTCGTCTCAGGTGTCGTGCTCCACGACTTGGCGAAAGTAATCGAGTTGTCGGATGCGATCACGCCGGAGTATACGCTTGAAGGCAAACTGCTCGGCCACTTGTCGCTCATGGCGTCTGAAATCGAGGTCGTGGCCCGAGAACTCGGGACCGAACGCGAAGTCGTGACGTTGCTCCAACATCTCGTCCTCAGTCATCACGGGAAACCGGAGTGGGGATCGGCGAACGCGCCACAGCTCCCGGAAGCTGAGATGTTGTTCTTCATCGACAACATCGATGCCCGGATGAACATGTTCGAGAAGGCGTTCGAGGGGATCGAACCCGGAGCGTTCACTGAGCGGGTCATGGCACTCGATAACCGTGCGTTTTATAAACCGAAGCTATGAAGGCATACAAAAAAGACGTCCCGCGGGACGTCTTTTGCTTATTGCTCGGTCGATTCTTCGGCCGGTGCTTCTTCTGTACCTTCTTCTGACGCTTTGATGGCGTCTTTCACAGCGTCGAACTGTGTTGAAGCTTTCGCATCTTTCACGTCGACGTTATATTTCTCGATCAACTCGGCGTAGATCTTGTTCGCGTCGACAGAGGCTGCTTTTTCAGTTGCCAATTCTTCACGGATGCGATCTTTCTCGTCTTCGAGTTTAAGATCTTTTTCTTTACGATCCATGACTTTGATGACGTGGAAACCGAATTGTGATTGGACCGGCTCAGATACTTTGCCGACCACGTCTTCTTGGAACGCGTATTCTTCAAACTCTGGGACCATGGCGCCGGCTGAGAAGTAACCGAGGTCGCCACCTTTTTCACCAGAACCTGTGTCTGTCGATTTCTCTTTCGCGACGTCTGCGAAGTCAGCGCCATCGTTCAATTCTTTGATGATCGCTTGGGCTTCTTCTTCTGTCTCAACGAGGATGTGGCTCGCTTTGACTTCGACGTTCTCTTTCGCGAATTGTGCCTCGATGTCTTCGTCCGTCACTTCGACGAGTTCTGACTTCGCTGCATCGACGAGCATTTGTCCGCGGAGCGCTTCTTTGAACTCGTCCGTGTCAGTCATGCCAGCTTGTTGAATCGCTTGCTCGAACTCTTCTTTCGAGTTGAACTGCTCTTCAGTCTTGCTGAACTCTTCGTCAACTTTGTCTTGTTCGACTTTGTCGCCGTATTCTTTTTCAAGCAACTCGTTCATCGTTTCTTGGAAAGCTAGTTGTGGGACCATACGGTCGTAGCTCATGTCCGCGATCTCGCCGCGTGTCACTTCGCCGCCTTCAAAGGAAACAACTGCTGAGTTGTCCGAAGATCCGCCGTTTGTCGCCGCATATGTGCCGCCGACACCGATGAGAAGTGCAATCGCTGATGCGCCGACGAGGGCGCCTGTTGAAAACTTCTTGTTTTGTTTGTTCGGTTCGTTCGTCATTCCGTTTGACATATATTCCACCCCTAAAAATCTATAAGTTTCTAAATCCGACTATACCACATTTTGTTAATGATAACAGCTGTTCTCTTGCCTGTGTAGTATCATAGCACAGAAACGTGTCGTATAATGATGAAATAGAATGTGAAATGATGGGGTGGAGAACGTGTCGTTAGAAGAGAAAATCAATCAATTATCGTTTCAAATGGAACTGTTGCTCGGGGCGGTCGATTGGTCGGAGCGGCCCTTTGAACATGAGGTGCTCAAGGCGAATCTGACACGGCAAGAAGTCGTCGCGTTTTTCGCGCTGCTTGATGATATCCGAGAACGACAAAACGAGCAAGCGCGCTACGGTCTGTCGTCCGTAGAGCCTTTGCTCGTTCATTTCGTCGGCATGCTTCATCCTCATTTAGAGGCCGAGACGATTCTCGAGGCGTGCGTGCGCCAAGGAATGGCGCTAGACGTCACGGAACCGCTGTATCGGCAGGTCAAGCTTCTTTACTGATCTCGTCGTCCTCAGGGCGACGTCCGGCTTCTTCTGTGATCATCTTCGATGTTTCAGCGAAGATGTCCATGAAGTTGTCGCCATACAAGCGGCGAACGATCGCTGTGATGTCCGTCAAGTCCGGGAATTTCCCGTACAATTCTTGGAGCGGGAGGGAGGCGCGGAAGACGCCGTTCTCTTCCGGATCGAACGCATGAATCGTCTCGAGCAAGAGCGCTTCACCTTCAGGCGTCAATTGGACGTACGTATTTCGTTTGTCCGTCTCCTTTTTCGAGAACGTGAGCAAACCGCGGTCTTCGAGTTTCTTCGAGAAGTTGAACGCCGTCGATACGTGCATGACCCCATATTTGGCGATCTCTGAGATCGAGGCGCCGCCGAGGGCGTGAGCGATCCATAAAATATGGTGTTCGTTAATGTTCAAATCGAACGGCTTGATCCAATTCTGCCAGTCTTTCTCGACCGTCTTCCACAATGCCTTACTAAGTTGAATGATTTTATGACTATAGAGCATGGCCTCAGGGCCAGTGAATTCTTTTTCATGTTCCATGTCGATCCATCCTTTCCGGATACAATGTGACTAAAACGACGGGCGATGACAACAGACCGGTCAGTTGGTCTTTTCCGCTTTCGCTTCGGTCATGTCTGACTGTACGTTCGAAAGCTCGTCTAGGTTTCCTTGGATCCGCTCGATTGAAGGCTGAATGTCTTGTTGATAACGTTCGACTTCGGCTTTCACTTGATCCGTCAATTCTTTCCCTTGCAATTTACCGGCCGCGGCCACTTGCGACGCGTCCTTGGCAACTTTTTGGAATTGTTCTTTCAACGTAGTGATTGTGGACGCCCGGTGTTGATTGGCCGCGGCGTCATTTGCCGTTCCACGGGCGATTTTCTTCACGGTCGCAACCCCTAAAAACGCTACGACGAAGCCAAATGCAACCCACTCTCGACGATTGTGACTCGACAATACATTCCCCTCCTCAAGCACACTGATGCTACAATACATTCTTTTCATATTATTTTACCAAAAAAGAGTGATTAAAAACCTATATCTTAAATAAAATTTTTCAGAACATTCAATTTTGACCGAAAAATCATTTTATTTTAAACTATGGGTAAAGGAAGGTGACCTCCAGTGAACATGCAAAAGCGTTGGGTTGATGACATGCTAGACCTGTATAACGCGGCCAAGCGACTGGGAGATGACCCTTGGGCACAGACAATAATGGAAGCACTAGAGGCGGGATATGAAGCGTCGGAACAGAATGAACAGACGCGTAAACAAACTTTGCTTGAAAAGCGACTCGTTGAAATAGACGCCCGTCTAAATTTGTTAAGAAAAGAATTCGAACAAGCGGAATCTGTCAAATCGCGGCAACAGTTGTACGAGCAAGCGATTAAATTACAAGTCGAACGGGCCCAAATCGAGGAAGAGCGGAAACGTCATCTCGATTCGATCAATTCGTCATAAGGGCACATAAGACAATGGACCGGTCGCTCCAGGAGCGGCGGTCCATTTTTTCATAGCTTCGCTTTGATGCCGGCAGCGATGGCTTGCATGTCTTCAGTGGAGTAATCGTCTTGGTGCGTCTCCCATTTTGCGTCAAATCCATCTGTCTCGCCATAGCGTGGCAACAGATGCATATGGAAATGGTAAACCGTTTGTCCGGCGATTGCTTCGGCGTTCGATAGGATGTTCATGCCGATCGCGCCCGTCTCGCGCTGGATGGCGTTTGCGATAGAAGGCACGGCTTGGAAGACGTCCCGGGCGACATCGGCTGGCAGTTCATAAATGTTTCGGGCGTGATGTTTTGGGATGACGAGCGTATGGCCTTTCGTGACCTGCGAGATATCGAGGAACGCGACGACGGCGTCGTCCTCGTATACCTTATAAGAAGGAATCTCGTTCTGGACGATTTTACAAAAAATACAGTTGGCTTCAGTGTGCATGTGGGTTCCTCCATTCGTAAATGACTATTCCACTTCATCATAACATGGAAATTCAGGCGGAAGAATGATTGTCCGGGAGGATGAATCGTCTTAGACTAGAAACAACAGCAATCAAGAGAGGAAGTAAACGGATGGCGTATGTACGATCGAAAAAAACGGTACGGCGGAGGCGAATCTATTATGTCCTCCTTGCGACAATCGTGCTCGGGCTGATTGCCGGGGCCGTCTATCGCTGGGGATATCAACCGGCGGCAGCCAATGACAAGATTCATGTCCGGTTCAAAGAGGCGCTGTTGAACGAGGACGTCAGCTTCTTCCAGGAGAACGTCGAGTATGAATCAGAACCGCTGACACGAGCCGAGGCGCTCCGCTTCATGGGCTGGTTGAATGAAGAGAAGACGATTCGGGGCGAGGCCATCTCGGAAGTAGCGCAGGACCGCGCCGACCGGGAGCAAGGTATGGAGACGGATGGGTTGTTCCGGCTCGTCGATACGGGGGCAGGACGGTTTGGTTTCTCGGACTATCGGATTGAATTGTTGCCGAAGACGCTCGTTGTGACATCGGCCGTACCGTTGACGAACGTGTGGGTGGACGGTGCACAAGTCGGTCGAATTGATGAGGGGGGCGGTGAGGTGGAGCTCGAGCGTATGCCGGGTCGTTATGACGTGAAAGCCGTCGCTGTCATCGATGGGTCGACGGTGACCGAGACTGAGGTCGTGACGCTGACAGAAGACGATGACTTGGCGTTTGCCTTGTTGCCGGAACAAGCTGAGACCGTCGCCGGGCAGTTCGATCTTGATCGGGCCGAGTTGATTGAAATCGAAGTCGAAGCTCAGACAGGTCACTCGATTGAGACGATCGAAGGGCTGATGAACAAACGTGAACAAACCGTCCTCGACGAGATTGGTGAACCGATGGAGCGAGGGGACGTCTGGCGCTATGACGGGATGGAGCTGCGGTTTGTTGACGGGCGCGTCGGACGCATCGACATCAATTTACAGAAGCGGCCGGATGACCTTATTGCGCTTTTAGGTGAACCGAACGAGCGAGTCGAAACGGACCTCGGTGTCGAATGGCGCTACGACCGGACGTTGCTCGAGTCGATTTTCACGTTTTTGCGTTTGGAGAGCGAGAAACGATTCATCGAGCGGGATGAGGCCCTCTATCTCATCCTCACATGACAAAAAACGGGACCCTCGCCGAGGGTCCCGTTTTTCTAGCACTGGATTAGCGCTTTTTGTTCATTGACTTCATAACGAACGATACGATCAAGATCAAGATAATCGCACCGAGAAGTGCTGGGATAATCGCGATGCCGCCAACTGCAGGACCGAAGTCTCCGAAGATGAGGCCACCGAGCCAAGCACCGATGATACCGGCAATGATGTTCCCGATGACGCCACCTGGTACATCCTTACCTAAAATAAGACCTGCTAACCAACCGATAATACCCCCGACGATTAAAGTGATAATCCAACCCATAAAAACATTCTCCTTTCTGTTTTGTCCATTGTTCTTCCTAACAATTTTATGGAACAATGGAAGTAATGAATAAGTTTTAAAATGCCTTACAGTTCAGATTATTCCCATGTGACAGCTTTTAAAACATATATCACAAAAAAAAGTTGAAAATGAGGGGTGGAGTTTTCATGTTGCACGTCGACCAGTTGAACGGCGGTTATATAGGTAAACAAGTGTTACACGATGTTTCGTTTGAAGTGAAAAAAGGTGAGCTCGTGGGGCTCATAGGGCTAAACGGCGCCGGGAAATCGACGACGATCAAACATATTTTAGGATTGCTTGATCCGATTTCGGGATCGGTCGAAGTCGATAGTGAGACACTCGCTTCTTCGGAAAATAACTATCGTAAGAAAATAAGTTATATACCCGAGACCCCTATTTTATACGACACGTTGACGTTGCGTGAACATTTGACGCTAATCGGGAAAGCGTATGACATCGACGAGGCCGACCTGAAAATCCGGACCGAAAGATTGTCCCGAGATATGCGGATGGAGAAGCAATTGGACTGGTTTCCGTCCGTTTTTTCAAAAGGAATGCGGCAAAAAGCGATGATCCTCTGTGCACTCGTGACAAAGACGCCGCTCCTCATCGTCGATGAGCCGTTCGTCGGACTCGATCCACTCGCGATTCGTCAACTATTGAGATTGTTTGATGAGTATAAGGAAGATTGCGCCATCTTGATGTCGACCCACATCTTGGAGACGGCGGAACGTCACTGCGACCGCTTCGTTTTCTTGCACCAGGGGTCGGTCATCGCGACCGGTACGGCGGCGCAGTTGCGCGAGACATATGGTCTTCGTCCGGACGCCACGCTCGATGACATTTATGTCGAGGCGATTGAGGCCGAGGAGCGGAAGCAATGAACGTGTTCAAACAACGATTTGGCGTCTGGGTGGAGGACGTCGTGAAATACAGCCGGTACGTGGCGAACGGCGGTTTGTTGTTCACACTTTATTTCACGCTCATTTACGGAGCGTTCGTTTATAACCAGTTCTTGACGGACTTGGACCCGGCATTCCCGAGTGAATGGATTGTGGCGCTCCTCTGGTTGCTTCTGCCGCTCGGGCATCGCCCCCGCACATTGATTCAAGAAGCGGACCAAGTCTTCTTATTGCCGCGACTCGGTGAGATGCAAACGTTCATGAACGGCGTTCGACTATTCAACGTCGTCTTCGCTGCCGTCCGTGCCGTCCTCATCATGCTCGTCGTGTTGCCGTTGCTCGTCCGGACGCAAGCGCTCACCTCGGTCGAAGTCGGGGCCATCATCGCGACGAGTGTCCTGATCTCGGTGGCGGGGCGGCTCGCCAAGTTGGAGGGGGTCAAATATGTCGTCTTGCCGAGCGCGCTCGCCAGCGGCTTTCTCATCCTGTTTGGTGTGCCGATGTTGACACCGGTGCCGGCGCTCATCCCATTCATCTTGCTCCACGTGCGACGAAATCGACGCATCCCGCTGTTCGATTGGCTCTTGCTTGAAGAGAAGAGCAAAGCCCAGTTCAACCGGGTCGTCAGTTGGTTCGTCGATGTCCCGGCGATGCGGGAAGATGTGCGGGAACGATCGCTCATCGTCAGCCTGCTCGAGCGCTCGGTCTTGAAACGGGCCGATGCGGCACGGTACGTCTATGGCCTCCGGGTCATGCGCTCGAACGACTCGCTCGATCTCGTGTTGCGTCTTTCCGCCGTCGCGCTCGTCGTCATGTGGCTCTCGGGCGGGTGGTACGTCGGGTTGGTCGTCCCGCTTTTCGTCGGGTTGACTGCCTTGCAACTCGTCCCATTGTTTAAACGACTCGACACGGTGTCGATGGCGTCGTGGTTGCCGATCACGCGTGCCGAGCGGCTCGTCGCCTATAAATGGTGGGCGACACGGCTGTTGTTCGCGCAAATGCTCGCCCTTGGCGCGGCTTCGCTCATGTTCGGGGCGACGTGGGACGCGCTCGTCGGTCTCGTGCTCGCACATATGGTCGTCCGGTACTATTTGAGCCGACTGACATGAAACAGGGACACCCGCTTTGGGTGTCCCTGACTGTTGTCGTTATTTCTTCGGTGACATGACCGATACACTCGACCCGAGAATTTTCGGGAGGCGTGCCGGAGTTTCAGGTTCTGTCTCGACTTCACCGTATGCGGATACACCGTGCTCGGCGATGTCGAGGCCGATATCTTCTTGTTCTTCCGTGACACGAAGACCGATCGTGACGTCGAGCAATTTCAAGAAGGCGTAGCTACCGCCACCAGCGATGACCATTGCAATCAAGACGCCGAGTGCTTGAACACCGAGTTGACCCAAGCCGCCGCCGTAGAAGAGGCCGGCCGAACCGATGCCCGTGATTTCGACCAAACGAGGCGAGGCGAAGAATCCGAGTGCGAGCGTCCCGATGATTCCGGCGATCCCGTGTACCGAGAAAGCACAGAGCGGGTCATCGACATATTTTGCCATGAGGATGCTCGTGCCGTATGTGGCGATTGAAGCGACGGCACCGATGACGACGGCGGCCCATGGTTCGACGAAGGCACAGGCAGCAGTGATCGCGACGAGCGCCCCGAGCACACCGTTGACGATTGTCGGGATGTCCGCTGTCTTCTTATGCATCATGACGATGGCGAGGGCGCCGAGGGCACCGGCAGCCGTGGCGAGCATCGTCGTAAGAGCGACGTAACCGAAGAATCCATCTGCGACCGACATCGTCGATCCGGCATTGAATCCGAACCAGCAGAGCCAGAGCACGAGTCCACCGACGACCGTCAAGACGTGGTTGTGACCGGCGAGTGATTCGGTTTTACGACGTGGTTTCAAGATGATCGTGGCCATGAGGGCGGCCATTCCGCCTTGAAGGTGGACGACGGCCGAACCGGCGAAGTCTTGCATGCCCATCGATCCGAGGAGTCCACCGGCCCATACGGAGCGGGCGACGATCGGATACAGGATGGCGACGAAGAAGATACCGAACAAGACGTACGCGGAAAGTTTGGCCCGCTCTGCGAAACCGCCCCAGGCGATGGCGAGTGCGACAGCGACGAACGACAACTGGAACAAGAATTTGATGTCGATCGAGACGTTGGCCCAATCAAGGCTCGTGAACGATCCGTTCATGAAGAATCCTTCCGTCCCGAACCAGCGGGTCCCGTCCCCGAAGGAGAGGCCGAAGCCGACAGCCCAAAAGGCGAGTGCCGCCACAGAGAGGCTGATGATTTGTTTGACTGCGACGTGCCCGGCGTTTTTAGCCCGGAGCGTCCCCGTCTCGAGCAAGCCAAAACCAAGTTGCATCGTTAAGACGAGCAGTGCAGCGATGAGTACGAACAGCGTGTCCATATAATATAAGATGTCTTCCATGTTGCGATTCCTCCTTTTTGCGATTGATGATTCAAAAGTTGTTTTCAGTGTAAGACGAAAAATTCGACTTGGATTGCAATTTGTCAGATTATCTGACATAGTTTTTTTATGAAGGAGGAGGACGAGCGATGGACTATAAGTCGAAGAAAGTAATCGGGATGGGCGTCATCACTGAGCTGACAGGACTTTCGGAGCGACAAGTCCGTTATTATGAAGCGAAAGGGCTTGTCTTTCCGGATCGGACAAAAGGTGGGTCACGTAAATATTCCTTCCATGACGTCGAGCGATTGGTCGATGTAGCGTCGAAACTTGAGGATGGCTGGCGAATTCAAGACATCAAAGAGCGCGAGAAGCGTCTGTCGTCGAAACAGCGTGACGATTTGATTCGAGGTCAGCTCAATTCAGCCTTCCGCACGTATCCGACAAAGAAATGACACAAAGAAAACACAATGAAAATGCTTCACATTAGCATTATTCTAATTAATTTCTGTATAATGTTTTTGAGTTCACATACCTATAGAAGAAGAGTGTAGGAGAATTATAGAGGGGAATGACGCGACGTATGAACGATACTATTTTGAAGGCGTTTCGAGGAGAGGCGACAGACTATGTGCCCGTCTGGTACATGCGCCAAGCCGGACGCTACCAACCAGAATATCGTGAGATCAAAAAAACGAGGACACTATTCGAGATCACGCATGATGCCGAGCTGTGTGCCTACGTGACAGAGCTCCCGGTGAAACAACTTGGAGTCGACGCGGCCATTCTGTATAAAGACATCATGACGCCACTCCCGTCGATGGGCGTCGATGTAGAAATCAAGAGCGGCATCGGTCCGGTCATTGATAACCCATACCGGACGATGGAAGATGTGGAACGTTTGAAACCGCTCAATCCGGAAGACATCTCGTACGTGTTCGAGACGATCCGTTTGCTTCGGGAACGTTTGGAAGTCCCGCTCATCGGATTCTCAGGCGCACCGTTCACGCTCGCGAGCTACATGATTGAAGGTGGTCCTTCGAAGAGCTACCACCGAACGAAAGCACTCATGTACGCCGAGCCGGACGTGTGGAACGCGCTTATGGAGAAACTGGGCGACATGGTCATCACATATGCGACGGCACAAGCAGAAGCCGGGATCCAGGCGTTCCAATTGTTCGACTCATGGGTCGGGACGCTCAGCCGTAAGGATTATGTCCGTTATATCAAACCGACGACAGAACGAATCTTCACCGAGTTGCGCAAGCTCGACATCCCGCTCATCATGCACGGTGTCGGAGCGAGCCATCTCGTCGAAGAGTGGCAAGACCAGCCGCTCGACGTCGTCGGACTCGACTGGCGCCTATCGATTCAAGAGGCGCGCGACCGCGGCATCACGAAAGCGGTCCAAGGTAACCTTGACCCGTCATTCTTGCTGGCCCCGTGGCCGGTCATCGAAGCGAAAGTGAAAGAAATCCTCGACGAGGGGATGAAACAACCTGGATACGTCTTCAACTTGGGACATGGGGTATTCCCGGAAGTCGATCCGTCCGTTCTCGTCAAATTGACAGCATTTATCCATGACTACTCACGTGAAAAAATGGGAGGCAAATCATTATGAAAACCGTCGGATTACTCGTAATGGCTTATGGGACACCATACAAACCTGAAGATATCGAGCGTTACTACACACACATCCGCTATGGCCGTAAACCATCACCGGAAGCACTCCAAGACTTGACGGAGCGCTATGAGGCCATCGGAGGCGTGTCACCGCTCGCGAAGATTACCATCGACCAAGCGGAGACGCTCCGTGACATCTTGAACGAGCGTCACGCCGGTGAGATCGACTTCAAGCTCTACATCGGGCTCAAGCACATCGAACCGTTCGTAGAAGATGCGGTCGCGCAAATGGCCAACGACGGTATCAAAGAAGCGGTGTCGGTCGTATTGGCTCCGCACTACTCGTCATACAGCGTCAAGTCGTACAACGGGCGGGCGCATGAAGAAGCCGCGAAATACGGCATCGAGATCCGTTCGGTCGAATCGTGGTACGATGAGCCGAAATTCATCAACTGGTGGGCGGAAGCAATCAAGGCGACGTTTGCGAACTTGCCGGTGCCGGCCGAGAAGGCATGCTTGATCGTCTCGGCACACAGTCTCCCAGAGAAGATTTTGGCAGGAGGCGACCCGTATCCGGATCAATTGAAAGAGACGGCGGATAAAATCGCCCAAGCGGCGGGCGTACCGAACTATGAGGTCGGTTGGCAGTCAGAGGGCAACACGCCTGACCCGTGGATTGGACCGGACGTCCAAGATTTGACGGCTGAACTTTATGAAAAGCATGGTTATGAGGCGTTCGTCTACACGCCGGTCGGATTCGTCGCGGATCATCTCGAGGTGCTCTTCGATAACGACGTGGAATGTAAAGTCGTTTGTGACCGCCTAGGCGTCCACTATGCACGTCCAAACATGCCAAACGCGGAGCGTAGCTTCATTGAAGCCATCGCCGATCGAATGGAAAGCGTGATTGTGCATCATGCGTAATGTAACGATTGTCGGTGGTGGGATCACAGGTCTCACCGCCGCTTTTTATGCCGAGCGTTATTTGCCGGAAGACGTCACCATCAAGCTCGTCGAAGCGAGCGGCCGTTTAGGTGGAAAAATCGATACGTTCGAGACCGGGGAATTTGCGGTCGAACGAGGGCCGGATTCGTATGTGTTCCGGAAAACGGCGATGACCGACTTGATTCATGAGGTCGGGCTCGGCGATGAGATCGTCCGGAACGGCGTCGGCCAAGCGTACGTGCTCCATCATGACGGATTACATCCGATTCCGAAGCAGACGGTCATGGGCATTCCGCTCGACGTCGATGCGTTCAAGGATACGACACTCTTGTCCGACGAAGAACACGCCACGCTTCGGAAGATGCTGTTGTCGCCCCCGGACGTCGAAGCGCCGAAGACGGACGTCTCGCTCGGGCTTTATTTACGCGAGCGCGTCGGGGACCCAATCGTCGACCGGTTGATCGAGCCGCTTCTTTCCGGGATTTATGCGGGAGATATCGATCAGATGAGTGCGTTGTCGACGTTCCCGCAATTTATCGAAGGCGAGAAGAAATACGGCAACTTGTATGAAGGGATGCGTCACCTTCGTCCCGAGCAGCGGGTCGCTGAAGTCGGGGCGAAGAAAGTCGGACAGTTCGCTTCACTCAAACGAGGGTTGAAGTCGCTCACCGACCGTCTGGCCGAACGGCTAGAGCGCACTGAAATCGTCTTGAACTGTTCGGTCGAACAAGTTGAGGAGATTGAGGGCGGCTATCGATTATTGACGAACCGTGGCGATATCGAGTCCGATCATCTCATCTTGACGGTCCCGCCTCGGCTCATCCGTCAGTTCTTGCCGAAAGTCGACAGCGATTTTCTCGCGGACATGAAGCCGCACGCGACGGCGACGTGCTCGCTCGTGTTTAAACAAGACGATATCGAGCTGCCGTTCGTCGGGACAGGTTTCGTCACGAGCCAGGAGGCGGACGTGACGATCACCGCGTGCACGTTCATCGACCAAAAATGGCCGCACGCCGTGCCGGAAGGGTATCACGTGCTACGAGTCTTTCTCGGACGACCGGGCGCCGATGACATCGTCGATGCGTCTGATGACGAGATTGTGACGACCGCACTTCGGGACCTTGGCGGCTTGATGACGATTAAAGCAGCCCCGCTCGAGACGGTCGTCAGCCGGCTCCGGGACGGGCTGCCGCCATACGCCGTCTTCCATTCCGACCGGGTCCGCGCGCTACGCGCCGAGATGGGCCGCGTCTATCCGGGCATCCTGCTCGCGGGCATCGCCTACGACGGGATCGGCATGCCGGACTGCATCAAGAGCGTCCATGAACAGATCAAAGCGCTCGCGGAAGAACGTTAAAGATTCATGAAGGGAGGTGTCGGATTATTCCGATGGCCTCTCTTTTTGTTATAGTTATAAGCGAAACAGAAAAAGAGGAGTGGATGTTGATGACAACGTACAAATTGTTCGTATCCGATATGGATGGCACGATCCTGCACAACCACACGAAAATCGCGCCCGAGACGGCAGAAATCGTTCGCGCGGCAGAAGAACAAGGGATTCGCTTTGCGATTGCGACGGGACGCAATTACTTCAACGCGAAAGAAATCCTCGATGAGGTCGGCCTCACGTGCCCGATCGTCTCATCAAACGGCGGACGAGTGTTGACAGAAACCGGCGACGTGCTACATGAAATCGATTTGACGACGGAAGAAGCGCTCGAGGTCGTATCGGTGTTGCATCAAGACCATAAATATTCGGACGTCTTCTATGAAATGTATTCGGAGGCGGGACTCGTCGCGAGCCGACTCGACTTGATCGATGCGACGATGGAAAACTTGAAACAGAACGGGGACGAGCGGTCGCTCGAGATGTATGAGTTCTTCCGCAAACGTTATTATGTCAACGAAGATGTCCGTCTCGTCGAGGATATCGAAGACTTCATTAAGAACGAGGCCGGACGCGTCTATAAATTCATCGCTTTCTCGAGCCACTTTGAGAAAATGTCATCGCTGTGGACGGAAATCGATGAGCGCGTCGAAGGCGTTTACGTTACGTCTTCAGGCAACGATAACATCGAGGTCATGGCGAACGGGGCCGACAAAGGGCACGGCATCAAAAAACTGGCCGAGCATTTCGGTGTCGATTTGTCAGAAGTCGTCGTCATCGGCGACAACTTGAACGACATTCCGATGTTTGAGGTCGCCGGCAAAGCAATCGCGATGGGCAATAGTCATGAAGACTTGATCGCCATCAGCCATCACGTCACCGAGCGTCACGACGAATATGGTGTCGCGAACGCATTGAAACGCGTCATGACAGGGGAATGGAAGTAAACGAGTTGTAGCGCCGGGCCGACGTCTCGTATAATACAACTAACGAACATCCTTAGGAGGAACTTACTGTGAAATTTATTTTCAACCCGGACATCCGGGACCCAAAACTCAACTTGGCGGTCGAGGAGTACATCCTCAAACATTTGAACGTCGAGCATGAGGACTATTTCTTGTTCTATATTAACGGCCCGTCGATCATCATCGGTAAGAACCAAAACACGTCAGAAGAAGTCAACTTGAAGTATATCGAAGAGAACGGAATCGACGTCGTCCGTCGCCTCTCGGGCGGCGGGGCCGTCTATCACGACGAAGGGAACTTGAACTTCAGCTTCATCACAAAAGATGACGGCAACTCGTTCAATAACTATAAGAAGTTCACGCAACCGATCGTGGATGCCTTGAAACAGCTCGGCGTCGAGGCGGAGTTGACGGGACGTAACGATATCCAAGTCGGCGAACGCAAAATCAGCGGTAACGCCCAGTTCACGACGCGCGGCCGCATGTTCAGCCACGGGACGCTCATGTTCAACTCGAACATCGAGGAAGTCGTCAACTCGCTCAACGTCTCAGAAGAGAAGATGCGCTCGAAAGGAATCAAGTCGGTCCGGAGCCGTGTCGCCAACATCACCGAGTTTTTAGAAGAAGAGATGGCGATGGAGCACTTCGTCGAGGCACTCCTTCACTCAATCTATGACGGACAAGAACCCGAGCGTTACGTGCTTCGCGATGAGGACTGGGAGATCGTTCAGGACATCTCGAAAGAACGCTACGCGAACTGGGATTGGAACTTTGGGAAATCGCCGAAGTTTGATGTCGAGTCGAAACGTCGTTTCCCGATCGGCACGATTGATGTCCGCTTGAACGTCAACAAAGGGACGATCACGGAAGCAAAAATCTACGGCGACTTCTTCGGCGTCGGGGATATCCATGATGTCGAAC
Source organism: Exiguobacterium sp. s28 (assembly GCF_018618135.1). Lineage (NCBI taxonomy): Bacteria > Bacillati > Bacillota > Bacilli > Caryophanales > Exiguobacterium > Exiguobacterium sp. s28. Next base: position 45,268 of record NZ_JACSLL010000010.1, read on the forward strand.
AAGTACTCGTCGGGACGCGATTCGAACGCGGCGCGATTCGGGAACAATTGTCACAGCTTGACGTCAAACATTACTTTGGCAACGTCGAGCTCGAAGAACTCGTCGATCTCATTAGCTGAAGCGGGTTTGAGGGAAGAAGGGGCTCTGAACAGGGTCCCTTCTTTTTGGCGTTTTCGTGACATCTTGTGTGGACCGTTGCGCGTCGTTTCGACGAGGCGTATCATAATCAATGCAAGCGCTTTCGTAAATTGGGTTCAACCAATAGGAGGAAACAATATGTACCGATTTATCACAGAGTGGATGGACGCGAATTGGATGTGGGTGACGGAGCAACCGACGTTTGACCTCGCTGTCCGCGCGATCGGTCTTGAGTTAGAAGGAAGAGGGATTGTCGATGAGTCATTCGCGCGCGTCGTCATCGAACAAGAGCGGACGATCCCGTCTGGCGTGACAGATGTCGCCGTACCGGTCGCTGTCGTCGATGTACCGCTCCACGTTTCGAAACAAGATGGAATCACGTTGTTACATCTTAATCACCCGTTTGCGATGCAGACGATTGCTGCTGAAACCATTCGGGCCGAGGCGATTTTCTTCATCACGGCAACGACCGAAGCGAAGAAGTCGGCGCTCCACAAATTGATGGACGATTTGCTCATGGATGACGAGACACTGCAGGCGCTCGTCCACGTACAGAGCCGGACCGGTTTGTATCATTTGAAGACGATGGACTTGAAAGCGTTTTCTTATTGAGCCGTTTCATGTACAATGAAGATAACTGAAAAAGAGCGCGGATGCCGTGCTCTTTTTTACGGCTCAAAAGTGAATAGTCATTCATTTTCAAAGGGGGATTACCATGGCAAACTTAGTCACGGCACTACAGGGCGTTGTGGCCGCGCATCCGAATAAGGCGGCCTACGTGTTTGGGGAAGACACGGTCAGCTACGGACAGTTTTTCGGTCAAATCGAGGCGATGGCGGCGACACTTGAGCAAAAAGGGATCGGACAAGGCGACCACGTCGCAATCGTCCTCGGGAATAGCCCGGCATTCTTGATTTCCTATTTTGCGGTGCTCGCACGAGGTGGGGTCGTCATTCCGATCAACCCTACATACACGCCAGATGAGATGGCCTATATTTTAGTCGATGGGGATGTGAAGGCAATCGTCGCCTTGTCACCGCTCGTCGCGCAAGCAGAAGCCGCGCTCACGAAGTTACCGCAACTCCGCCTCGTCATCTCGGTCCCGTACGCGGACGTACCGGCGTTGAAACGGGACGGGGACATCGAGTTCTTGCCGTTCGAGGAGGCGTTCGCGACGACGAAAGGGGAACTCGTCACGGTCGATGAGGAAGACGTCGCCGTCATCCTCTATACGAGTGGGACGACCGGGAAACCGAAGGGAGCGTTGTTGACGCATCTCAACTTGTTCTCGAACGCCCATTCGATCGGCGAATATTTGGAGATCACGCCGGAAGATAAAGCGCTCGCGGCGCTGCCGATGTTCCACGTCTTCTGTCTGACCGTCATCGTCAATGCCCCACTCCTTCGCGGGGCGACGATTGTCATCTTGCCGAAATTCTCGCCGCAGGACGTGTTCGACCTCATCCCGAGACACCGCGTCAGCATTTTCGCCGGGGTGCCGACGATGTACAACTTCTTGTTGCAGACGGCGATGAAAGTCCCGGCCTACGCCTCGGCACTCAAGCATGTCCGCGTCTTCGTCTCCGGTGGGGCGAGCCTGCCGGTGCAACTGCTCGAATCGTTCGAGCAGAAGTTCGAATGTAAGATCCTTGAAGGGTATGGCCTCTCGGAAGCGTCACCGGTCACCTGCTTCAACCCGCTCCATGGGGAGCGGAAGGCAGGTTCGATTGGTCCGTCGATCGTCCACGTCGAGAACAAAGTCGTCGACGAGCTCGGGGAAGAAGTCGGGATCGACGAGGTCGGTGAACTGATCGTCCGTGGGCCGAACGTGATGAAAGGGTATTACAAGCTCCCAGAAGAGACATCGATGACACTTCGGGACGGATGGCTCTACACCGGCGACTTGGCGAAGCGGGACAAGGACGGATACTTCTATATCGTCGATCGGAAGAAAGATATGGTCATCGTCGGGGGATATAACGTCTATCCGCGTGAAGTCGAAGAAGTGTTGTATCAGCATCCGGGCATCGTCGAGGCGGCCGTCATCGGGGTGCCAGACGCAGAACAAGGGGAAGCGGTCAAAGCGTTCATCGTCACTCGTGACGAGCATGTGACGCTCGACGAGATTCGGTCGTTCGCGGCGACGAAACTGGCGAAGTATAAACAGCCGACACAGATTGAAATCATTGATGAACTGCCTCGGAACACGACCGGAAAAATTTTACGGACCGTCTTGAAGAGCGAGGCGTTCCAACGCAATTGATTAGGGCAAGAGCGACAAATCAGTCGCTCTTTTTTTGATTAAATGATTTGACACCATTACGGGGTAGGGGTATATTGAAGGTGAGGTGATAACCATGGAAGAATTCATGCATGACGAACCGATCGTTCCGCGCGAAGACGCGGAGCGTGAAGCGCTCAGCAAACGGCTACGCCGGATTGAAGGACAAGTACGAGGGATTCAAAAGATGGTCGAGAGCGACCGTTATTGTGTCGATATTTTGACTCAGACGTCAGCCATTCAAGCTGCGCTCAAACAAGTTGAGATGCAACTGCTCGAACGTCACATGCGCAAATGTCTAGTCCATGCCAGCGAAACGGAAGACATGGACCCATACATTGACGAATTGATGACAATCGTCAGCCGCATCAAAAAGTAAGGAGGTGGACCGATGAAAACCGTCGAACTGTCGATTCAAGGGATGACATGCGCCGCATGTTCGGCCCGAATCGAAAAAGTGTTGAATAAAATGGACGGCGTCGAAGCGACCGTTAATTTGCCGCTTGAAACGGCGACGATTCGCGTCGAGGAAGGTATCACTGAAGAAGAGTTGATCGCCCGAATCGAGAAGATCGGCTACGGCGCAGAACGGAAAGCGGAATTGACCCCGAAACACGACCTCCGCCCGCTCGAACGAAAAGTGCTCATCTCGGCGCTATTGTCAGCACCGCTTCTGCTCGTCATGATTACGCACATCCCGGGTGTGACGTTCCATGCCGATTGGCTCATGAATCCGTGGTGGCAATTCGCGCTCGCCACACCGGTCCAGTTCTGGATCGGGGCCCAGTTTTATAAAGGGGCGTATAAGAGCTTGAAGAGCGGCGCGGCCAACATGGACGTGCTCGTGGCGACAGGGACATCGGCGGCTTACTTTTATTCCGTCTTCGAGATGCTCGTGCATCCGATGCATCCGTCGCTCTATTTTGAGACGAGTGCCGTTTTGATTACGCTCGTATTGCTCGGGAAATGGTTAGAGGCCCGAGCGAAAGAAAAAACGACGGACGCGCTCAAGTCACTTTTATCGTTACAGGCGAAAGAAGCGATTTTACTTGTTGACGGTGTGGAACGGCCAGTCGCGATCGACTTGGTCAAAGCCGGTGACGTCATCGTCGTCCGCCCTGGCGAAAAAGTGCCGGTCGATGGAAAAATCGTCGAAGGTGAGACGGTCATCGATGAGTCGATGTTGACCGGGGAATCAATCCCATCTGAGAAAAGTGTCGGCGCCGATGTTGTCGGCGGAACGATTAACCGCTCGCACCGGGTCTTGATGGTCGCCGAACGTGTTGGCAGCGAGACGATGCTCGCTCAAATTGTTCGTGTTGTTGAACAGGCGCAGACGGACAAAGCCCCGATTCAACGGCAAGCGGACCGGATTTCCGGTGTGTTCGTTCCAATCGTCGTCGCCATCAGCGCCTTGACGTTCGCCGTCTGGACGCTTGGCTTCAATGATTTGGACATGGCGATCCGGGCCTCGATCGCCGTTCTCGTTATCGCTTGTCCGTGTGCGCTCGGTCTCGCGACACCGACATCGATCATGGTCGGGACGGGCCGTGCCGCCGAACGTGGTGTCTTGTTCAAAGGTGGCGGTCAGCTCGAATCATTGAATGGGGTCGATATCGTCGTCTTCGATAAGACGGGGACGCTCACGAAAGGTACGCCGGAAGTCGTGGCGACGTTCGGAGAGACGTCGTTCTTGAAACAAGCCGTCATGGCCGAACGTCAGTCGACGCACCCGCTCGCCGAGGCAATCGGTCGGGGCGAAGGGGACGGTCAGGTCGAACGCGTTGAAGAGTTGGCCGGTCGAGGATTGAAAGCGGTCGTAGATGGGAAACCTCTTCTTATCGGCTCGGTCCGTATGATGCAAGAAGCCGGATTTGCATTACCGGAGTGGGACATGCAGGCGATGACGCCGGTCTATGTGGCCGACGAGTCTGGGGTCGTTGCGGCGTTCGGTCTGCAAGATCGGTTGAAAGACCAAAGCCGTGCCGTCGTCCAACAACTTGCCAAGACGAGACAAGTCTACGTCTTGACCGGTGATCGGAAAGAAGTCGCATTCGACGTCGCCCGTCAACTCGGGATTCCGGAAACGAACGTCATCGCCGAGGTATTGCCCGTCGAGAAGGCGGATCATGTCGAGGCGCTGAAACGCCAGGGCCGTGTGGCCATGGTCGGGGACGGGATGAATGACGCGCCGGCACTTGCTGTCGCTGACGTCGGCATCGCCTTCGGAAGCGGGACGGATATCGCTCTTGAGGCGGCCGATGTCACCGTGATGGGGCAAGATATCGATGGGGTGAACCGTGCCATCGAGATGAGTGCGTTGACGATGCGTAACATTCGTCAAAATTTGTTCTGGGCGCTTGCCTATAACAGTCTCGGTATCCCGGTCGCAGCGGCCGGTTTGCTTGCCCCATGGATTGCCGGGGCGGCCATGGCGTTCAGTTCGGTCTCGGTCGTCTTGAACGCGTTACGATTGAAAACACAAGGAGGAACATCCAAATGAATGAAACGACATTAAAAGTAGAAGGTATGACATGTAATCACTGCAAGGCGGCGGTCGAAGGCGCCTTGACAGAACTTGAAGGCGTCGAGTCAGCGATCGTCTCGTTACAGGACCATCGGGTCGATGTCATCCACAACGATAAAATTTCAGTGAAAACGATGATCGAAGCCATCGAAGAACAGGGTTACGACGTCAACGCATAATCGAGAGCTCCCGCCTAGCATGGCGGGAGTTTTTTTGTCATGTTCATGCTAAGAAAAGTATGCTATATTATAGGTGATAATGAGAATCGCTATCAGTAGGAAGGTGGAACATGATGGAACTCATGATGATCAGCGGTGTACTGGCCCTCCTTAGTGGTGGCACGGTATTCCTCGCACAACAGATGCGCACTCGGCCGACGCGGTAAGGAAGGGGGAACCCTTCTTTTTTTGTGGGCTTGTTTGCGTGTCGTGAACACATTGAGCGCGGAGGAAACGGCTGCATTCCCATCATTCATCCACAATTGTTTGATATGATAAATAAAAAACGTTGCAGAGGTGACTGGAATGTACACAATCTATTTAGTCGATGATGAAATCAATTTAAATAAGATGCTCGTCACGTATTTAGAGCAAGAAGGGTATCAGGTCCGTTCGTTCACCGACGGGACCTCGGCCCAGGCCGCAATCAAAGACGAACCAGACTTATGGGTGCTCGATATCATGCTCCCGGACCTCGATGGGTTCCAATTACTGAAACAAATCAAAGCGAAAAACGCGTTCACGCCGACGATTTTCATTTCGGCGCGAGATGAGGATATCGATAAAATTATCGGACTCGAGATGGGATCGGACGATTACATCGCGAAACCGTTCTTGCCACGGGAACTGGTCATCCGCGTCAAAAAATTGATCGACCGTGTCTACGGTTCGAAATCGAATGAGCATATCGAATATGGGGAATATACGATTTATCCTGAGAAACGTCTCATCAAGCATGAACAAGATGAGATCGATTTGACATCAAAAGAATTCGACTTGCTGCTGCTCTTCCTCGAACATCCGGGCTCTGCCTTATCACGCGAACAGATTTTAGAAGGGGTATGGGGCCATGACTATTTCGGCTCGGACCGCGTCGTCGATGACTTGGTACGCCGTCTCCGGAAGAAACTGCATCGCCTTGAGCTCGAAACGCTCTATGGCGTCGGTTACCGACTCGTTAAGCCATGAAGCTCGATCGTCTCCAGCCGAAACGGCTCATGTGGAAGATTTGGGTATTGATCCTTCTGATCATCGTGACGCTCGCCTTGATGATTTTGTTGACGATTCGTTCCTCGATCACGCAGTTTATCGATGAACAAGTGTACGAGACGTTGCAAGATGTGGATTATTACCTGGGGAATACGAATGAGCTAGAAAACATTCCGCAAAATCCGATTGAGTATGACCGTCGCCAACAAGAATCCCGATCGGTCAACCAGCTCATCTTTTTGCCGAACGGACGCATCATTTATGGTTCGGCCCCGCTCGAATTGACGAACCGAATGTATCAAGAGGCGCTCACACAGACGAGCGAGGTCGCCAAATACCAGACGACGATTGATGGAGAGGACGTCTACTATATCATCCGCCAGAACGAGTACGATGGGGCTCTGATTTACCAAGCTTCCTACGCCTGGGACGCTTACCGGCGTGAACTTGTCTCGACGCTCTACTGGCGCATCTCGATTTTAATCGGCGTCATCAGCCTGTTGTCGTTAATCCCGGCTTTATGGATGTCGCGAGAGTTGACGAAGCCGATCGTCGAGATGGAGCGGGCGGTCGAGAAAATCTCGAACCGACAATGGGAGACGGTGCTCCCGCTCGCTCGTCAAGATGAGCTCGGGCAGTTGGCCCGCTCGATTGACGCGATGCGGCAAGAGTTGCAAGAGCAAGACGTGGCCCAACAGGCGCTGCTCCAAAACATCTCGCACGACTTGAAGACGCCGATCATGGTAATTCGCGGTTACGCCCAATCCATCGGGGACGGGATTTATCCGACCGGGGATTTGAAAGGGTCGGCCGAAGTCATCGATGAAGAGGCGTCCCGGCTCGAGAAGAAAGTCGTCGATTTGTTATATGTCACGAAGCTCGAATACTTTAAAGGCCAGGAGATGCGGCTTGAACCGATCAATCTCGATAAGTTGATGGAACTGCTCGTTAGCCGATTCAAACTGCGCGGCAACTTGGACTGGTCGGTGACAGGACATGCCGGCGAGATGCTCGGGGACGGAGAACAAATCCGTGTCGCCTTCGAGAACGTGCTCGATAATGCCTTGCGCTATGCCGAGTCGACGATTCGAATCGAACTGACACGCTCCGGGGCGGGTGTCGACATCACCATTGAGAATGACGGTCCCCCGGTCGACGCGAACCTCGACTTGTTCCATCAGTTTTCGCGAGGGAAGCAAGGGAAGTTCGGTCTTGGCCTGTTCATCGTTCAACGAATCGTGACACTCCATGAGGGGACGGTCGCCTTGGGAAATACAAAAGACGGAGTACGTGTACATTTTCACTTTCCTCAATCGAAATCGTTACAGAATAAGAAATTAGATCACTGAAATTAAAAAACCAGCCGATAATCGGTTGGTTTTTTTAGTGGGAAATATATGAACGCGATTTGTTTAAGTCTTCATTTCTTGGTATGAATGACATGTAAGTCACTATATCCATGATGGAGGCAAATCAGATGACTCAGTTGACGAATGAAACAAGAGCTTTGATTCCAGTTTTCAATGAGTATGGGGAGGCGGAGACGCTCGTCTATCAATCCGACGGTGTATCGCGAATGAAGGGATCGCCCCTGTATTTACTCGAATCGGCCTGTCTGTATTACGGTTCAAGCATTCAAGGACGGATCGAGGCGGCTCGTAACGTACTCGGCCCGCACCGGAAGACACCTGTCATCATGGATTGGCATGCAGATGCGATCTTTTTCCCGACGATTGCAAAAGAAAGTCCGGACTGTGCCTGGATCAATTTTTCTCAAGTCCTCGATGCTAAGAAGAGTGGTAAAGGAAGTCGGATTATCTTTCATTCGGGTGAATCGGTCGAGGTCCCGGTCTCGAATCATACCGTCTATAAGCAAAAACAACGGTCCATCGAGTTATCGTATTCGTTTCAAAAACGCTTTCACTGAAGCACATTCAACTGTGTTTAAAGATTGAAATGAATGGTGAACCCCTCTATGATAAAGAAGAATAGTTCATATGTGTATTTGCACATTATCTGAAAGTGAGGGGTCAACATGTTTTTTCAAAAAATGATTGAACGAGGAAAACTGGTCATCGTGTTTTTGCTCGTCGCAGTCGTCGTCGGAGTGCTCACGTTCTTCCAACTTCCGAAGCGTGAAATTCCAGAGACGAGTGTCAATATCATCTTGATTCAAACGCCATATCCGGGCGCGACCGCAGAGACGGTCGAGCGGAACGTTACGAATATTTTGGAGACTGAATTGAGAGGACTCGATGGTATCGAGAATGTGTCATCATTATCCGCATCCGAGTTCTCGAATATCACCGTCGAGTATGAAGACGGCTTCGATCGAAGTGAGCTACAGTCGAATGTACGCCAAGCGATCTCAGACGCTGCGCCTCGCTTGCCAGAAAATGCGCTGGCTCCGACCGTCAATGACTCGATCGGGCAGTTGCCGGTCGCTTCTTACTTGTTGACGGCAGATGATCGCCAGACACTCCAGACAGTGCGTGAAGATATCGAGCGGTTGGAGGAACGTCTGTTGCGGACAGACGGAGTTACCGGTGTGACGATCAAAGGACTACCGGAAACGGAATTCGTCGTCTCGCTCGACTCGGCGGAACTCGGGGAGCGTCAACTTGCTTTTCCGGACGTCTTGACGGCAATCAATGAAGAATATAAGACGACCCCGCTCGGTCGCCAGTCGACTGAAGATGGGATTTACCAATTGGCGATTGATAGTTTGACGAACGTCAATGACATGGGCCAAGTCGTCGTCGGCTCAGTGGATGGAACGCCTGTCCTCCTTGAAGACGTCGGCACGGTCGAAGAGACGGAGAAAGCGGTCACGGACCTCGTTTCACTCGACGGACAACCTGCCGTTTCCTTGACGGTCACGATTGAATCGGGTCAAGATATTCCGACTCTTCAAGAACGCGTCGACGAAGTCGTTGCGGATGAAGTCGGGAACGTGAATGGTGTTGAACTTGTTCCATATTACGAGCAGGCCAAAGCGGTCGATGATATTTTCTCATCCCTCACTCGTGAATTCATCATTGCCATGATTGCGGTCATCGTCGTCACGACGATCGGGCTCACGTTCTCAGGCTCGCTGATTGTCAGCTTAGCGATTCCATTGTCGTTCTTGCTCGCGTTGATTCCACTTCGTTTCACCGGAGTCGACTTGAACCAAATCTCAATCATCGGGGCTATCATTGCGCTCGGGATTCTCGTCGATGACGCCATCGTCGTCAATGACAACATCCTGCGCCGTTACCGAAAAGGAGACACGGCGATGGGCGGTGCCGTACGCGGGACGAAAGAAGTGTGGGGCTCGATCGTCACATCGACGCTCGCCGTCGTCTTCGCCTTCTTGCCATTGACACTCCTCTCGGGAGCGAACGGGAACTTTATCCGTGCCTTGCCGACCGTCTTGGCCTTGTCGGTGCTCGCTTCGATGCTCATCAGTTTGACGCTCGTGCCGATCGCCCAGTACTGGTTGAATCGGAAGCAAGTAAAAGTATCGAAACGCGAGCCGGGTTGGTTAGGTGGGCCACTGAACCGGCTCAGTAATTTCTATGCAGATACGTTATTACCCAAAGTCGCGAAGCGTCCATGGACGTTCGGTCTCGTCGGTTTCGTCATCACGACCGCATTGTACGGCTTGATCTTGTTGACGCCGTTCGAATTCTTCCCGGCTGCGAACCGGCCAGAAGTCGTGACGAGTGTCACCTTGCCGGTCCAAACCGACCTTGAGGAGACGGAACAGAGACTTCGAGCGATTGAGGAAGAGTTCCAAAGTATTGATGGTGTCGTCGAGACATCTGTCTTTGCGGGTGGCGGCCTACCGAGCCTCTTCACGGGAGGGCTCGATCAGACCGGTGAAAACACGGGTCAAATCGTCGTTCGTGTCGACAACGAGACGATTGATGCGATTCAATTGATCGACGAATATACGACACAAATCCGGGAAAACAACCCGGATGCTGAAATCTTCTTGGATACGCAGCAACAAGGGCCGCCGACTTCGGCACCAGTCGAGTTTACGATGCGCGGTGAAACGATCGAGCAACTCGTCACGGCCCGGGATACCGTGAAAGCGGACCTTGAAGCCATCGACGGTGCACTCGTGCTCGACAACATTAAAGAGCCGTTCCAGACGCTCACGTATGAACTTGATCGTGACGCGATGGCGGCCGCTGGTGTGACCGCGAAATCAATCAGTGACCAGATTCGCCTCGTCACGGACGGCATCCCGATCGGCACGTTTGATGACGGAGTCGAACAACGCGATGTGAAAATCGTCGTCGATGCGGAAGCGAACCGTGAGGCGCTCGCCTTAGACGATATCCTCGTCCCAGTTCAGACGGAGGCAGGTCCTCCGGTCGCACCGCTCAGTACGTTCGTCACTGAGACGACGACAGAACAGATTCAACAGATTCCGCGTGAGAACGGGGAACGGATCGTGACGCTCCAAATTTATGCGAGCGAAGGCATGGACGAAGAGGCGTTCAAACAAGACGTCGACCGCGTGCTTGCTGACGCCGAGGCGTCATTGACCGATGAAGGAATCGCGTTCGACCAATCCGGCGCGAGCGACACACAAAACGAGTTCTTCCTTGAACTTGCTACGTTGTTTGTCGTCGTCTTGTTCTTGATCTTCTTGATTATCGCGTTCCAGTTCAATTCACTGTCACTTCCGCTCCTCGTCTTGTTCACGATTTACTTGGCGATTGCCGGTGCTGTGGTCGGACTGTTCGTCACCCAGACACCATTTAGTTTCATGGCCTCGATGGGGATCGTCTCACTAGCCGGGATCGTCGTTCGGAACGCAGTCGTCTTGTTCGAGTTCATCGAGCAAGGAATTCGCGACGGCATGGCCGTCACGACCGCCGTCTATGAGGCGGGACGCGCCCGGATTCGTCCGATTCTGTTGACGGCGTTGACCGCTGTCGTGGCACTCTTGCCGGTCGCACTTGGAGAAGACCCACTGTTCCGACCGCTTGCTATCGGAATCGTGTCAGGAATTCTCTTCTCGACCGTATTGACGCTCGTGCTCGTTCCAGCTTACTACTTGATTTTGGCGAAACGTCGCCATCGAGATAAGCCGTTCACGGAGTAATGTGGCAAACAGAGGGTGGTCCGAACCGGGCCATCCTCTGTTTTGTGAACGAACGTTCACGACAACTCATGTTTTCCCTAGATGTTGTATGGGTATAATAAGAAAAGGTACTTCAGTATATTGGAGGGAATAGACATGAATGATTCGTACACATGGATCAATCGGCGCAAGATGCGTCCTGCTTATAGCGCGACAGGGGGTCGCTCGTGGACGAGTGAACGGATAGTCCGACCCGATGCGGCTCGTGGGCGCACCGTGCGTGGCGTCAAACGTGTCCGTCGCCCGTACACCGATGAACACGGTGTTCGTCGTTATACGACGGGACGTGTCGTCATTACCGATGCGGCTCGTCAGGCGCGTGCGCACGGTCACGGCGAGTCGGCGGTTCAACTCGAGCTGTCGGTGCCGACACCGTATGAACGGGTGAAAGAGATGATTCCGACGAAAAAAGTGCTCGTGCCGGTCATGGCCGGGATTGCTGTCGCCGGAGGACTTGCGGGTGCGATTTACGCGCTTCGTAAGAAAAAACAAAACAAAAACAAGCACAAATAAAAAAATCGCCCGCGGGCGATTTTTTTATTTGAGGCGATCCGCGAGAATCCGTTCGAGCTGTTGCTCGCCGAGTTCACGCATCTCTGCTTCGTTCTCTTGGTCATACGACTCGTCTGTGAAACGGCCGACGAATTCGACTTTCCCGTTCCCGAGTTCACGGAACACGAGGTTTTTGCGATCGTTATAGAAGACGACGCGGTACTCTCGTCCATTCTCATGTGGATAGTTGAACACGCCTTTAATATGGTCCATGTTCTTTTCTTCGGGTTGGTCTTCTTCCTCTTCATCCTCTGCGAGGGCGTCGGCGAGGACTGCCGTCGGTTCTACTTCTTCCGTTTCTTCTTCAGAGGAAACGGCCTCTTTTTTTTCTTCTTCTGTCATGAAAAACGACCTCCTTTACTTACTTTCTTATCATACCCGCTTTTCGAAAGGCTGACTACTCAAAATGGTGGGAGCAGACGCGGACGACGTTCGAGGATGACATGATCAAACGATGGAACAGTTGTTGCTTGACCGATTCGGGGGCATCGACTGTTTTAAGCGCTTGCTCCATGCAGCCGAGCCAGTGGCCGGCGTGCGTTTCCGAGATCGGGTGGTCGCGATGGATCATCGCCAAGTTGCCGCCACCGCGACGTTCCGTATACAGTTTCGGTCCCCCGAGCAGTTGTGTTAAAAACTCAAACTGATGCGCTTTGACCCGGTCTTTGTCGTCCGGGAACAAAGGCAATAAGATCGGATCGGCGTAGACGAGGTCGTAAAAAGCGTCCACGAGTTGCTGAACGCCACGTTCGCCTCCAAATTGTTCATATGCACTCATCTTCTTTCCCCCTCATACGTTCAGTCTAATCGATTTTTGCGTAAAAGGGGACTGAAGCGGGCTGGTCAATTTTCTTCCCGGGCTATTAAAGGATTTCCCTCTACAAACGAGGTCGAATGGGTCATAATAAAGAAAAAAGGGAAGGGGTGTTCGCCTAAATGACGGTCACTTTTCATGTCGGGCGTTCCGGGAGCGGAAAAAGCGAATGGATGACGAAACATGTCATCGAAGAGCTGAAGCGTGACCCGAGCGGACCGACCATCTATATGCTCGTCCCAGACCAAATGTCGTTTGAGATGGAACGGAAGATGGCGATGACGGACGGCTTGAACGGGTCGACCCGGATTCAAGTCTTATCAATGCGTCGACTCGCCTTTTTGATGATGCGCGACCGGGGCGTCGCGACCGAACAGTTTTTAGATCAGACAGGGACGCACTTGCTGTTGCGCCGCGTCGTCGAGATGAACGAGGAACGATTGACGTTGTTCCGCCGGACGATGAACCAGTTCGGCTTTTACGAGGAACTGAACCAGTTGATCACGCTCCTCAAGCGCGGCCTCGTCGATCCCGAGCAGTTGCTCCGCTTAAGCGAGCAAGACCAACATCGGTCCCTCAAACTCCAAGATTTGTCGATTCTTTACGAGGGTTTCTTGATGATGACGGAAGGGAAATCGCTCCACGCGGAAGACTATTTCAACGTGTTGCTACAACTGTTGCCGGACATCGATTTGACCGGGACGCAGTTTTATGTCGATGGGTTCAATGAATTTTCGGAACAGGAGCTAGCCGTGCTCGTCGCTTTAGCGGAGAAGGCGCCGCTCGACGTGCTGTTGACGATTGACCCGGATTCGCTCTATCGGCCTCATCCGTCGTTCGGACCGACGCAACGGACACTCATGCGTTTCAAAGAGCTGTTGGCTGAGCGCGGTCTCTCGTCAAACGACCACCCTCATACAGGATCTCCGCGCTTCCAACATCCGAGCCTGGCCTATCTCGAGGCGACGTTCGGGCAAGTGACGGCAGCCCCATACACGCGTCCTGATTCGAATGTGGTGTTGAGCGCGGCCGTCGACCGGTCGGTAGAAGTCGAGGCGGCCGTCCGTGAGGTCGTTCGGCTCGTCCGCGAGGAAGGATTCCGCTATCGCGATATCGCTTTCGTGTCACGCTCGCTTGAGGAGTACGGCGACTTGGCGACACAAGCGCTCCAAAAAATGCGGTTGCCGTTCTTCCTCGATGAGCGTCAACCGATGCTCGATCATCCCGTCGTCGAATTATTGAAGGCGACGATTGAGGTCGCGATTCGCGGCTACCGGGAAGAACCGGTGTTTCGGGCGCTCAAAACCGAACTGATTTTGCTCGATGCGGAGCATCGACGCACGTCGGTCGACCGGCTCGAGGCGTTCGTCATCGAGCGCGGGATCAAACATTATCACTGGCACGAGGATTGGTATTTGCGACGCCGAGCCGAAGAAGAGGCACGGCTGACCGGGGAAGAACTGGACTTGGAGACGGCACTCAATCGTTACCGCCAAACCGTCGTTGACACGTTCGACCCGCTGTTGGCCGATTTAAAAGCGGCGAAGACGATGCAAGCTTACACGCACGCCATCTATGCCTTTTTAGAACGGATTGATGTGGCGTCTTGTCTCGCCTATTGGCGCGAGGAGGCGCTCGAGGAATCGAGATTGCTCGAAGCGAGAGAACATACCCAAGTGTGGGATGCCGTGTTGCACTTGCTCGAACAGTTGGAAGCGGCGGCGCCAGATGAGACGCTCTCGACCGAACTGTTCCTGCAGATGATGGATACCGGGCTCGACAGTTTGCGTTACGCGCTCGTCCCGCCATCTCTGGACCAATTGACGGTCACTGATTACGTCCGGGGCCGCTTGATTGATAAAAAGGTCGTCTTCTTACTCGGGGCAAACGAAGATCAAATCCCGCTCGTAGCGACCCAGTCGAAACTGTTGACCGACCAGGACCTTGATTTCATGCATGACAACGGCGTTCGGGCCGGGAAAGCGACCGAGCATTTATTTGATGACGAGACGTACTATTTATACAAGGCGCTCACGGCACCGAGCCATCGTGTGTTCGTCAGCTATGCCCTCGTCGACCGGGCTGGCAAGGCGATTCAACCGGCGAGTTTTATCGCTGACCTGAAAGCCCGCCTCAGTGGCGGGAAAGTCGTGACGACCCATTTCGCGGAAGCCGGGGAACATCGCCCGAGCGACCAGCTGTCTTTTATCACGAACGTGAATCAGACGGCAGCGGTGACAGCGCTCGAACTGCAACGACTCAGCCGGCATTATCCGATTCAAGATACGTGGTTCACGGTGTACAACGAACTGTTGAAACATCCGGAAGGCCGCGAACGGATTCGCTTATTGACGAGTGCACTCTTCTATCAAAACGTGCCACAACCGTTGCCGGAAGATGTCGCCAAGTCACTTTATACAAACTCGATTCGAGCGAGCGTCTCGCGGCTCGAGACGTTCCAGGCTTGTCCGTTCCGTCACTTTGCGAGCTATGGGCTCCGTTTAAAAGAACGTCGCCTGTATCGGTTAGAAGCGCCGGATATCGGAAACTTGTACCATCGCACGATTGAGCATATGTCCCAGACCGTGAAAATGGACGGGAAAGAATGGCGGGATGTGAGCCGCGACGAGTGTTCGTCACTCGCCGAGGCGGCCGTCGAACTCGTCACGCCGGAAATTCAAAATGCGATTTTGATGAGTTCGAACCGGTATGGCTATTTGAAGAAGAAATTGACCGATGTCGTCAGCAAGACGGCGGAAGTATTGATCGAGCAATCGAAACGGGACGGATTCGACCCCGTCGCTTTCGAACTCGCCTTCGGCAGCGGCAATTTCCCGCCCGTGTCGTTCACGCTCAGTAACGGGGCGACGTGTGAACTTGTCGGTCGCATCGACCGCGTCGACACGGCCTCGGTCCATGATCAGCTTTACGTCCGGATTGTCGACTATAAGTCGAGCAAACGAGAAATCGACTTCGCCGAAATCTATTACGGGCTCGCCATGCAGATGCTCATCTACTTGAAAGTGCTGATCGAGCAGGCGAACGCGTGGACGCAAGAGAATGTCGCCCCAGCAGCGGCGCTTTATTTCCACGTCCACCGGCCGCTCGTCGCACCGGGCGAGACGGACACGGACACCGAGCGGAAGGTGCTCGAGTCGTATCAGATGCAAGGGTTGCTCGTCGACGATCCGGCCATTTTAGAGGCGATGGACCGGACGGCGAAACTCGATCAGAAAAAATCAATCGTCATCCCGGTCAAGTACAAGAAAGACGGGACGATCGATGCGAATACGACGAAAAAAGTCGTCTCCCCGCCGCAGCTCGAGCAATTGATGGACCATGCCCTTAATTTGGCGGAGGCGAGCGCCGAGGCGATGTATGACGGTGAAATCGGAGTCGAGCCATATGAATATAAAGAACGACGGCCCTGCCAGACGTGCCCGTTCCAAAGTGTCTGTCACTTTGATGAGGCGCTGTCTAATGAGCCACGGCAATTGAAGAAATTAGAAAAAGATGACGTCTTGTCAAGATTAGGAGGTGACGTCGATGAAGTGGACGAATGACCAACAAGCGGCCATCGATGCCAGAGGATCGCACGTGCTCGTCTCGGCGGCAGCCGGTTCCGGCAAGACGGCCGTCCTCGTGGAACGGCTCGCGAGCCGTCTCTTGGATGAGACGGACGAATTGACGGCGGACCGCATGCTCGTGGTCACATTCACGAATGCGGCGGCGGCCGAGATGAAACGTCGAATCGCCAAAGCACTCGACGGGGCACTCCGTGATGATCCCGAGAACGCATATATTCGAAAACAACGCCAAATGCTCAACCGGGCACTCATCACGACGATTCACTCGTTCTGTCTCGAAGTGATTCGGGAGAATTATTATTTGCTCGACCTCGACCCGGCGTTCAAAATCGCCGAGGAACGGGACTTGGTGCTTTTGCAGGACGATGTGCTCGAAGATGTGCTCGAGGAGGCGTACGGTCAACAAGACCAAGCTTTCTTCGCTTTGATTGACGCTTATACGTCGGACCGGGGCGACAGTGAGATCGAGGAATTGATTCTCGGTCTCTATCACTATGCACGGACGCTACCAGACCCGGAAGCGTACTTGGACGAACTTGTGTCGTTGTATCAGTTCGATGGGGATCCTGACGAGGAACAACTGTTGATTGAATTCGGGCGCCTGCTTTGGGTAGACATCGAAAAAGCATTGCGTCAGCTCCGTCGCGTCGCCATCGAACTTCGCCTCGCCGGTTATGAGGCGCAATCTGAGAACGTGCAACAGGCGATTTTACCATTTGCGAATCTCGATCCGGACTCGTTCAAGTGGAGCGAGCTCGAGACGGCTTCCCGCGCCGTCAAGTTCGGGACGATGAAATCCGTTCAAAAGAAAGAAGAACATCACGTCTATCACACGGTATTGAAGCCGGCGTACGATCAGGCGAAAAAGAAGTTAAGTGAAGCCATCGCCCAAGCGAGCACGAGTGGGGCCGATTATTTGGACGTGTTGATGACACAACGTCCGCTCGTCGAGACGCTCGTTAAGACCGTTCGGACGTTCGGTGCCGCCTATGAACAGGCGAAGCGGGACCGTGCTTTTGTCGACTTCAGCGACCTCGAGCATTATGCGCTCGCCATTTTACGAGACGAGGGAGGACCATCTTCGGTCGCTTCGCTTTACAAGCAACGTTTCGCCGAAGTATTGATCGATGAGTATCAGGACACGAACGAGATTCAAGAGACGATCATCGGGCTTGTCAGCAATGAAGTCGAGCATGTCGGAAATCTGTTCATGGTCGGCGATATCAAGCAGTCGATTTACCGGTTCCGCCATGCCGAACCACGCTTGTTCATCGAGAAGGCGACGCGCTTCAAACAGCATGGGTCGGGACAACGGATCGACTTGTCCCAAAACTTCAGAAGCCGAGCCGAAGTACTCCACGGCATTAACGACTTGTTCGTCCGGTTGATGGACGAGGAAGTGAGCGAAATCGAATACGATGAGGCGGCACGTCTCGTCCCGGGGCGTGACTATGAGGCGCTCGAGGCGAGTCCTGAACTCATTCTCGTCAACGGGGAGAGCCGCGACTTGTCGAAACAAGAACTCGAAGGCCGGGCCATCGCGACCCGGATTTTAGAGCTCGTCTCGGGCGAGGAACCGTTCAAAGTGACCGATGAAGCGACAGGTTTGCTCCGGTCGTGTGAATATCGTGACATCGTCATCTTGGTCCGTTCAAAGAAAGAGCGGGTCGAACAGTTGATGGATATTTTGACACAGTACAACATTCCGGCCTACACCGATTCGGACGGGGGATACTTCCAAGCGACGGAGATTCGGATGATGCTCGCGGTGTTGAAACTGATCGACAACCCGCTCCAAGACATCCCGCTTGCCGGGGCGCTTCGCTCGCCGATGTTCGGGTTCAGCGACCAAGAGTTGGCGAAAATCCGCCTTGAGTCGGAAGAGTCGTTTTTTGAGGCACTCAAAGCGAAAGCAGATGATGAGGACGATCTCGGTCTGAAGTGTGGCGATGTTCTTGACGCGTTATCAGCGTGGCGCACGTTCGCTCGCAACCACAGCTTGTCAGAATTGATTCAACAAGTGTTCAACGACACAGGATTTTATGATTTTGCCGGCGGACTGCCGGGCGGGAAAGGGCGCCAAGAAAACTTGAAGGCGCTCTATGACCGGGCGTTGTCGTATGAGCGGAGTGGTTACCGCGGCTTGTATCGTTTCCTCCGTGTGATGGATCGGCTTCAGGATAACGGTGAGGACTTGTCCGAGGCGCGCTCACTCGGTGAAGAAGAAAACGTCGTCCGGATCATGACTGTCCATAAGTCGAAAGGACTCGAGTTTCCGGTCACAATCGTCGCTCAGCTAGGGAAGCAGTTCAACAAGCGCGATCAAATGCAGCGCGTCATCTTCCATAAACGTTACGGAATCTCCCTCGACGCGATTGACGTGGTCACGCGCACGAAAACGGAGACGTTCGTCAAAGAGATGATTCGCCGCGATCTCGATGCGACGATGAAAGCCGAAGAGATGCGCGTCTTGTATGTCGCGCTCACGCGCGCGAAAGAAAAACTGATTTTGGTCGGGACGGTCAAAGAGCCTGGAAAACAGATCGGGCAATGGTTGCACGTCGAGCAAACCGGGACGACTTTATCGGCCGATGCGCGTCGTGAGGCGAAGACGTATCTCGATTGGGTCGCTCCGGCGCTCTTAAAACTCGAAGGGGCGGCCCCATTTTTAGAAGAGCAAGGGTTGCCGATCGTCGCACCCCAATCGGAAGCGACCCCGTGGACGTACCGTATCATCGGCGAAGAGGACTTGGCGGAAGTCGCCACGCTCCAAGAGATGATGGCGCAGCTCCATCACGTCAAACAGTTCGAAGCGATCGACTTTCCGGTCAAAGACGAGGCGAACGTCACAGATTTTGTCCGCCGGGCGTTCACTTATGAATATCTGGCCCAAGCCGCGACCGAGACGGCTGCCAAGCAAACGGTCACGGAACTGAAACGCGCTCTCCAACTCGAGCAGGCGGCGTTTGAAGAGACGTACCGGGCGAGTGACACCCCGTACCGAGAGCCGAAGTGGAAACAATCGAAACAGACGGGAGCCGAGCGGGGTACGACGTTACACCTTGTCTTTCAATTGATCGACCCGTCTGAACCGCTCGCCTTACAAATCGATCGCTGGGAAGCCGACGGCATGCTTAGCCCGGTCGAGGTCGAGACGGCAAGGCTTGCCATCCCTGAAATCGAGGCGTTCTTTGCTTCAGACACGGGGCGCGCATTAACGGTAGCGCTTCAAACCGGGACTGGCTGGCGCGAGTTGCCGTTTACGTACACGGTTCCGGCCGAACGGGTCAATCCGAGCGGGACGTTCACTGACGAACATGTGCTGATTCAAGGGATTATCGATTGTCTGTTCCATGACGGCGAGACATACGTGCTTCTCGACTATAAATCGGATTCTGTGCTCTTTTCGAGCGAATCCCGTGACGCGGCGAAACAAATGTTGCGCGACCGTTATCATGTCCAATTATCGCTCTATCGCGAGGCCATCGAGGCGATTTGGGGGATCACGGTCGGGCAGATGCTCATTTATTCGCTCGAATTACAGGAAATTGTTGTATTATAATGTAGACGTTGTGAAGAAAAAGGGGTACGGTTATACACCGTACACCCTTATTTTTTGTGATTACGAACTGAATCCGTTAAAATAATGGAATGGGATAAAAAATGGAGGAATCGTCATGGTAAAAATTTTACTAGCAGAAGATGAAGAAGTATTACGGATGCTTGTTTTAGATACATTAGAAGATGAAGGATATGACATTGATGAAGCGCCAGACGGCCTTGAAGCCTACCGGCTAATCGAACAGAACGAGTATGACCTCGTGATTGTCGACCATATGATGCCAGGCATGACCGGTCTTGAGGTCATCGAGAAAGTTCGGAAACTACCGGGACGTCAACATACAAAAGTGATGATGCTCACGGCGAAGAGCCAACAATCTGATCGTGATTGCGCGAACGAGATTGGCGTCGACTACTTTATATCTAAGCCGTTCAGTCCACTTGAGTTGGTGAAGATTATAGGAGGAATCGTGAATTGAACAGATGGTTTAAACAAAAACTCGGTCGCGACCTTATGGTCGTTCTCTATTCCTTCCTCGCGCTCGCGCTGGTCGGATCGATGATCATGTACACGTACATGCAAGAGCGAGTTGCTGAAAACGAACAACGGCTTGAAGACGTTGATGAACGGATTGAGCGGTTGAACACGCTGTGGGATGAGTGGCAAGGCGTCCAGTATGATTCGCGCGGTTATCTCTTGTTCGGAGACACCGAGTCGCTTGAACGGGCTCAGTCGAAAGAGAACGAGTTCCAGCAAGAAATCAACTGGTTCAAGAGCGTCGTCCAAACGAAGCAAGGTGAAATTTTCGCAGACGACTTGCAAGAATTCCACGACTTCTATTTTGGCGTCATCCTTCCGGTGACGACAGAATACGGACAATTGCGCGCCGAAGGTGAAATTACCGAAGATACGATTGATCCGGAGACGGTATTGGCATTGCCGACTGCCGAACGTTTGATTGAACAAGGCGTCGTTCCCTATAGCCCGGAACGCGGCATCGACACGCTCGGCCCGATTGAACAGATTGAAACGGCCTTATCCGATTATAAAGAGTTGATGAATAGCGAGAAACAAAAAGTGTACGACGCTTGGAAATTGAATAATGATATTCTTCAATTCTTGTGGATCGCGAGCATCTTGTCGTTCGCGGCATTGATCTTGTTGTTCATCCAACCATTCTTGCGCCGTCAAACGCGTTTGATTTCACGTCTCTCGGTCGCATCTGACCGGTTGTTGAAAGGCGAGATCGTCGATTTGAGTGATCAGATGGAACGTGAAGACGAAATCGGGATCATGTCACGATCGTTCAACAAGATGGCCGAGACGCTTCGTGACAATGAACGTCACTTGATTGAAAAGAACCACGAATTACAGGCGCAACAAGAAGAGTTGATTGCGCAACAAGAAGAACTTCAAGCGCAACAGCAAGAACTCGAAGAAATCTTGGAGCAGACACAACAGAACGAGCAACACTTGGCTTACCGCAACGAGTTGACCGAGACGCTCGCGGCCCGCGATTCGTTGACGGCTTACCCAGAGATTATCGAGAAACTGGTCGCCATCACCGACTCCGAAGTCGGCGCCCTCGTATTTGTCGATGCGACAGGCTCGTTCTCAATCACAAGCCACGGATTGAACGAGACGCTCACGCGTCAGTTGCTCGACAGCGAGAACTCAGTCTTGACGCGGGCGATGACGCTTCGGACGACAGTCCATTCGTCGAAACAAGTCGCAAGCGACCACCCGCTCCCGTACCCATACTATATGTATGAGACGGCTGTACCGGTCCATGACCCGACAGATGACTCGATCATCGCGTTCATCTATCTCGTCCGCTATAAAGATCGCTTTACGCAGACACAGATGGGTGACATCATGTCGTTCGCTCGTCAGTTGTCGCTCTCGCTTCTCCGGATGCGTCTGTTTGAAGAGATGACCCGTGAGAAAGGGAAGACGGAACGGATCCTCGATTCAATTCGCGAGGCGGTCATTTACGTCGAACATTCGACCGATGACGTCTTCGTCAACCGTCCGCTCTATGAGATGTTCCCTGAGCTTGACGACATCACGTCGAGAGAACTCGCGGAACTGTCGTGGAACGAATGGCGAGAGACGATTTCGACGACAGTCGACCAAGAAGATGATTTCTTGAAGTATACCGATCGCCTCTTCACCGACGACTTCCCGCATGACAGCGTCAGCTTCTCGATCCGTAAAGGCGAGATGAACTTGCAGATGTATGCGGAACGCATCGTCGTCGGCGGGTTGTCGAAAGGGACGTTGCTCGTCTTCCGTGACATCACGAGCGAGACCGAGGCGGAACGCTTGAAGAGCGAATTCATCTCGACGATCTCCCACGAGTTGCGGACACCGCTCTCGTCGATCTACGGGTTCACCGAACTCATGGTCAAGAAGCAGTTGCCGAACGAGAAGCAAGCGAAGTACTTGCAGACGATTCACGCCGAGACGGAGCGCCTGACGCATCTCGTCAACGATTTCCTCGACGTGCAACGGATGGAAGCCGGCAGTCAGATGTACGACCGCGAACAGCTCGATATCGAGCCGGTCATCCGCGACATGATGACGTTCTATGAGGCTTCTTCGCTGAAGCATAAGTTTGAACTCATCACGGCCGATGACCGTCCGTATGAACTGTTCGCCGACTGTCAAAAGTTCAAGCAGTTGATGAGCAACTTGCTCTCGAACGCCGTGAAGTATTCACCGCGCGGCGGAAAAATCACCGTCGAATTGGCCCACCACGATCAATCGGTGTCGATTAAAGTGAAGGACCAAGGTATCGGTATTCCGAGCGACGCGCTCGACCGTCTCTTCGACAAGTTCTATCGGGTCGATAATTCCGACAGCCGAGAAATCGGCGGAACCGGACTCGGTCTTCCGATCTGTCAAGAGATCGTGCGCGGTCACGCCGGACAGATTCATGTCGAGTCGGTCCAACATCAAGGGTCGACGTTCACGGTCGTGATTCCGAGCTTCGAATACGCGGTTCGCGAACAAGAGTCAACGACAGCTTAATAAATGAAATACGACAAGGCGCCTGATCATTCCTCGATCAGGCGTCTTTTTGATAGGCAATCAGATTTTTCAGTGGCCTGCTTGACCGCAATCAGAGCGACTCGTGTACAATAGAGGTTGTACATAATGGAAAGGGGGACTTAGAATGCCATTGATTGCATTCCTACACACGCACGTCACGAGCTGGGTCTTGTTACTCGTCTTGTTCGCTGTCGCCTATATCGGCTACAAAAATGCCAACAAGAGCGGGAAGATCGCCCACATGGCGTTTCGACTCATGTTGCTCGTCGCGTTCGGCACGGGACTTTATTTGTATCTTCAATTACTCGAAGGCGGCATGTTCTACCACGTGAAGATCACGGTCGGACTCTTGACACTCATCTTTGGTGAGATGACGCTCATCCGTGTGAAGAAGAACAAACCTGCGGGCACGATGTTCGGCGGTTTTGCGATTCTCGCGCTTGTGACAATCTTCATCGGCTATGCGTTGCCGTATGGACAGTCGTTCTTCAGCAACTTCATTTAAGTTTGATTCCCACTTCGCACATCGGAGTGGGATTTTTTTGTTTGTCCGTAAATTATTAGGGGAAAATAAAAAAATCAGTGATAACGATGATGAGGTGAAACGATGGAACAACAGATGAATGAATGGTCACGCGTCTTGCACGCACGCAGATGGATGAAACAAACCGAATCGTTCCTGCCGCTCTGGCACGGATATATCGGCTATAAATATGGGTTGTTCGATGCGCTCCAAGGCGGGGCGAGCTTTGCGGAGATGACGCTTCGCTTGAAGCAACCGTTGACGAAACTCGCGCTCGAGCGTTGGCTCGACGTCGGGGTCGCCGTGCGCCATTTGAAGAAGAAAGGTTGGCGCTATTTCCCGACCCGTAGTTTGAAATATCAGTTGTCGCACGAAGATGAGCGCAGCATCGGCTTTATGCTCCAAGAGATGATGGAACTTCATATTCCGGCACTCATCGCATATCCTGACTTTTTAGAGTCGGGCAAACAGAAAACGTTCGATGGGGCGACACATGGCCAGGTCGTCGCACAGACGTCGACGCTCGTCGAGACGGTCGCGTTCCCGGTCGTGCAGCAGCTGTTGCGGCAAGCCGACGTCAAGACGATGCTCGATATCGGGTGCGGCCACGGGGGTTACTTACGCAAACTGCACGGACTCGAACCCGATTGGCAGTTGACCGGCATCGATCTCGAGGAAGACGTGATCGCAGAGGCGCGGGAACAAGATGAGTCCGGTGAGATTCGCTATGAAGTAGCCGATTTTATGGAGTGGGATCACGACGAACGATTTGATGCCGTCATGATGAATAATATGTTGTATTATTTCTCCCCGGAACAACGAATCGAACTGCTCGGACGGATGCTCGAAAACTTAGACGAAGCAGGTGTCGCGGTCCTCGTCACGCCTCTCGCCGAGACGCCGCTCGGTGCTCGATTTGCCTCAGCGTTCAATGCGTTCATGACGTTGCATGATAACCTCTATCCGCTCCCAACGATTCGTGAGTTACGTCGTCAAATGCACAAGGTCGGTTTCGACAACGTCCGTTTCATCCCGTTCATCCCAGAAGGGTCATGGTACATTGTCATCGCGAAACGCGACAATTGACACATCGCGGACACACGACGAGCCGATTCAGATTTGAACTTGTCTCCAGTCATTTCTATAATGGGATAGAAGCATAAGAGACTTTTCACATAGGGAGTTGTTCAACGTGTCGGAAAAAAGAGTCGCCGTAATCGGTGCCGGACCAGGAGGACTTGCGGCCGCTATGCTGCTCGCAAGTCGTGGTGTGAAAGTAACAGTGTTTGAGAAGCAGGCGTTCGTCGGTGGACGGACGTCGCGTCTGCAAGTCGGAGAATTCGCGTTCGATCGTGGCCCGACTTTTTTAAATATGCCATACATTTTAGAAGAGATTTTCGAAGAGACAGGTCGAGATTTACACGACTATGTCGAGATGAAACGACTCGAGCCGATGTATGATCTTTATTTCGATAAAGGAAATCGGGTCCTATCGATGACGACCGATCGCGATCAAATGCATCAGGCGATTGAAGAGCAGTTCCCAGGCAACGGGGAAGGGTACGAACGCTTCATGGCCGAACAAGCCATCAAGCTGTCGAAACTGATGCCGGTGCTCCAGACGGCACATGACAAATTGACCGATTACGTGGCGACGCGCGTCTTGAAGGCGCTCCCGTTCTTATCGATCGGCAAGTCGTTATACGATGTCTTGTCAGAATATTTCACGAGCGAAGAGCTGAAGTACGCGTTCACGTTCCAAGCGAAATACCTCGGCATGTCGGCGTGGGATTGCCCGGGTGGCTTCTCAATCTTGTCGTATATGGAACATGCTTACGGCGTCCATCATCCGATCGGCGGCGTGAATCAACTCTGCACAGCGATGGCCCGTGTCATCGAAGAAGAGGGTGGGGAGATTCGTCTCAAAGAAGGCGTCGACCGGCTCTTGCTCGACGGGAAACGCGTCAACGGACTCGTAGCGAACAATGTCCACTATGCCTTTGACGAAGTGATTGTCGGTGCGGACTTCGCCCATGCGATGACGACACTCGTCCCAAGCGACGCACTCACACGTTGGAGTCCAAAACAGCTGAAGAAGAAACGCTACTCGTGTTCGACGTTCATGCTTTATCTTGGACTCGATCGTGTCTATGACGACGTCGCCCATCACTCGATTCATTTCGCCGACGACTACGAGCGTAATGTGAAAGAGATGACGCAAGACTTGAAGCTGAGCGAAGATTTCTCCTTCTACGTGCAGAATGCGTCAAACATTGACCCGACACTCGCACCGTCAGGGAAATCCTCGCTTTATGTGCTCGTCCCGGTGCCGAACAACCTGTCGAATTTACCGTGGGAGACGCTCGAGACGACGATGACCGAGCGCGTCCTCGATGCACTCGAGACTCGTTCGCCGTATCGTGATATCCGGAACCATATCGAGGTGATGCAGCCGCTCACGCCAAACGATTGGGAAGCGTTCGGTGTCTATGAAGGGGCGACGTTCAACTTAGGACATAACTTGTCACAGATGATGTATTTCCGTCCCCATAACCAGTTCGAGGAGCTCGACCACGTCTGGCTCGTCGGCGGTGGGACACATCCAGGCAGCGGACTGCCGACGATTTTTGAATCGGCGCGCATCACCGCCAACCTATTGCGTGACCGGGCAGGTGTCGGCCAATGAACATCAGTTTCGTCGGTGCCGGCATTGGGTCGCTTTACGCGGCCTTGCTCCTGACCCACAAATATCCGTCGCTAGACGTGACCGTCTATGAAAAAGAAGCTCGTGTCGGCGGCCGGCTCAATTATGTCGAGTTCGAGAACGGTGCCCGCGTCGATGAAGGGCCGACCATCGTCTTATTGCCCGGAAAATTGAAAAGTCAGCTCCTCGAGGCCGGTTTCCCGGAGCGAGAGCTCGAGTTGATCGAGGTCGACCCGCTTTATCGCCTCCGTTACGAGGATGGCACGACGTTCTACAAATACCGTGACATCGAACGTCAGGCGGCCGAAATTGACCGTCTGTTCAACGAGGGCGACGGCTTTAGAAAGTATATGACTCAAAAACGAGAAGAGTACCGCCTCGGGTTCGATGCATTCTTAGACCGGGGCTATAAAGGCAAGACCGATTTGTTCGAACCGAAACTATTGATGCTCCTCATGCGCTTGAAGGCGTATGAGACGGCACACGAGAACATGAAACGCTTCTTTAAAGACGAGCGTCTGCGCGTCGCCTACAGCCTCCAAACGCTCTATATTGGTGGGAACCCATATGATACCCCATCCCTCTATGGTTTGATCCCGTACCGCGAACAAGAAGAAGGAATCTGGTACGTCAAGGGAGGATATTTCTCACTTGCGACGAAAGTAGAACAAGAGTTGAGACGACGCGGCGTCAAGTTCGAGTTGAACGCGAACGTCGAACGGGTGCAGGTGGAACAAAGCCGAGCGAACGCGGTCATCGTGGATGGTGTCGTTCATCCGTATGATGCGGTCGTCGTCAACGGTGATTTCCCCCTCATGGAACGGTTGATTGATGGCGTTAAGCCGAAATCATACGAACCGTCGAGCGGGACGCTCCTGCTTTACTTCACCGTGACCGGGGACATCGATTTACCGATCCACCAATTCGACTTGCCGAATGATTTTGCCGGGTCGATGCGGACCATCTTCGAAGATGGTAAACTAAGCAAGTATCCGGCGATGTATACGTTCAATCCGTCTTTGATGGACGACACGCTGGCACCGGACGGGACGAGCGTTCTCTATGTCCTCGTGCCGGTCCCACGTAAATTGGAGCGTGAGGACTTTGAAACGAGCGGTGCGATCGAGCATTTGATTGGTCGGATTGAACAGATGGTCCCCGACTTCAGGGATCGTGTCATTGAGATGAAAGTTCGGACGCCGATGGATGCGGAACGATTTGGGTTATTTGAAGGCGGGAGCTTCGGCATCGCCCCGAAATTGGCCCAATCGGCCGCGTTCAAACCACAGGCTCGCCCGTACGCGCACATCGACCGACTTTACGCCGTCGGAGCATCGGTGCATCCGTGCGGAGGCGTCCCGATCGTCATGATCGGCTCGCAGCTGTTAGTGAAGAGAATGGAAGAAGAAATGGGGGCATTGTACCATGACGACACAAGAAGCGTATCGTCACTGTGAAGACGTAATGAAAAAAGGCTCGCTCACGTTTTATCGGGCCTTTTCTTTGCTCTCCAAACCAGACCGTCAGGCCGTGGCCGCGGTCTATGCGTTTTGTCGGACGCTCGATGACGCGGTCGATGAATCCGACCGTCCTGAAGAGAGCTTGACGGACTTTTTGGCCGAGTTCGATCGTTTCTTGGCCGGTGAACATCTGACCGATGCGCTCTGGGTGGCGTTGCGTGACGTTTGGGGACGGTACGACATGGACGTCGAACCGTTCTTTGAATTGGCTGAAGGCATGAAGTGGGACTTACATAAAACGCGCTACGCGACGCTCGAGGAGACGGAGCAATATAGTTACTATGCGGCCAGCACCGTCGGTTTGATGCTGTTGCCGATCCTCGCGCCGGACGTGGATGCGACGGGACGGCACCAGTTGAAACAAGGTGCGATCGACTTAGGCATCGCGATGCAGTTGACGAATATTTTGCGTGACGTCGGGGAAGACCTCGACCGAGATCGGATTTATGTCCCACAATCGTTGCTCGCCGAGTTCGGTGTCGCGGAAGCCGATTTGTTCGCGCGCCAAGTGACCCCGGCGTTCATCGACGTCTGGGAGACGATGGCGCGCCGGGCCGAACACCTATACGTCCGGGCCCGAGAGACCCATCACTTATATCCTGCGACGAGCCGAAAGCCGGTCAGCGCGGCGGGATTGCTCTATGAAGGCATCTTGGACGCGGCCCGGCAGAATGGGCACGACGTCTTCACGAAACGGGCGTTTGTCTCGACGATTCAAAAAGGGAAACTGTTGGCCAAGTTATAAAATCAGGCAGCCGTCGCAAAACGGCTGCCTTTTTTGTGCACAAAAAAACCACTTTTGGCGGGGGACCAAAAGTGGTGTAAGCGTTGTGTGATTCGTTCATCGGGGAAACGAACGAATCGGACGTGATGTACCCTAAAGATGTGCCTCGTCTCATGGGGAATGAAACGATGGGGCATCTTCGCTGAAGCAGGATGCTTGATGGACTAAGGGGGAACATCATAATGCATGCTGTTCCAGCCGCGGGATACGAGTGGGGAAACTCGCTCATCACTTTTTTCTCGGGTGTGACAAGTTCAAAACGCGATAGGCTCGGGGAAGCCATTCGATCGCTACAGGTGTAACAAACGTTACAAAACTGCTTGAACTCGAATATGATGTTATCACGTCTATCCCGTGTCGACAAGTGTCGAATCTTCTGTTCACAAAATGTTCAAATTGTCAGAGGTATGTCCTCTAACATCGACCGGGCCGCAAATTGTCCTGAAAGCGTCACCATCGGGCTGCCGCCGCCAGGATGGGTCGAGCCGCCCGCGAACCAAATGTTGGACACATCTTCCGAGCGAGCGGAAGGTCGGAAAAACGCTCCTTTTTTCGAGTTGGCCGATGTCCCATAGAGTGCCCCGTAATATGCGTAAAAATCACGCGTCAAGTCGAGCGGGGTGACACGGCGATGGAAGACGACATCGCGATCTTCCCATTCAACGCCGAATTTCCGGAGGCGTCGGCGAATCAAATGTTCATACGTCTCGGCATCGATGTCGGTCATATGGGCCGGCGCATTGACGAGGATGAACAAGTTGTCGCCAGCTTCTCCCATCGAAGGGTCCGTATGGGCCGAGTTCGAGATGTAAATCGTCGGTTCGTCCGCATACCGTTCCTCGTCGAACAGCGCCCGGAATTCCGCTTCGTAGTCGTCTGAGAAGTAGACGTTATGATGCGCCAAGTTCAACCGCTTGTTCAAGCCGACCATGATGACGAAAGCGGACACCGATGGTTCAATCGTGTCACGCGTCGGTACCGGGAACGACGGACGGTCAGAAGCATCGACGAGTCGCGGATACTGCGTGAGCAGTTCTCCGTTCAATAAGACGGCGTCACAAGACATGACTTCTTCATGGTCGATGACGACCGCGTGCGCTTTTCCGTTCGTCACTTCAATTTTTGTGACTTCATGACCGAGCCGGAACTCGACGCCAAGCTCGCTCGCCCGTTTGGCGAAGCCTTTCGCAATCGTCCAGTTCCCACCTTTGGCGAAATAGACGCCATCATTCAGCTCCAGGTGCGAGATGAGCGCGAACGTGCCGGGTGTGACGTACGGACTGCTGCCGATATACGTCGCATAGCGGTCGAGCGCCTGGATGATGCGCGGGTCTTTAAAATACTTCTTATGGAGCGCATGAAGGCTCTTGAGCGGATGTACTTTCATCATGTCAGCCCAAAGGCCGGTATCGATTTTTGAATCCATCCGTGTGAAGAACCGGTTATTGGCGATTTCAAACAACTTCTCCGCCTCGTCTAAGTAGTCGGTCAATTGATTCTTGTCGGCCTTATCGCCGGTCAGACGGCGTACCTCGGCTTCCATTTTCTCGCGGTCTGAATGAAACGTGAACGTCGAACCGTCAGAGAAATGATTGACCGTGTGCGACTCAAGTTTGACGAGCTCAAAATAGTCATCCGGGTTGGCCCCGCTGTTGCGAATGACGGAGCGGAACACGTCCGGCATCGTAATCGTATTCGGCCCGAAGTCGAACCGGTGTCCATCGGTGATGATCGGCATGAGTTTTCCGCCGACATGTTCATTCTTTTCAATGACGGTCACGTCGTAACCGCGGGCGGCCAAGGTGACGGCGGCGCTCAAGCCGCCGAGCCCGGCCCCGATAATAGCGATATGTTTCATGTTGTGCCTCCTAGCGAGATTATTGATACGTCCGGCCTTTCCATGAAATCGGCTTTCGTCGCCATTTGCGCACGACCGCGCTCGCGAGGAGCAACAAGTAGGCGATGAGGCTGAACGGATGGAGCCAAAAGTGGCGTCCTCCCGATTTGACGTCGATCGCCAGTCGAGCGAGCAAGACGAACACGCACGCCAAGAACGAGATCCAGTCCATGCGGACGAGGAGTGCGATGAAAGCAGACAGCTGGGTGCCGTAGTATAAGAAGAAATAAAGGGCGATGCCCACTGCTTCATTCATTCCCTTGAATACGTTCTTTGAAAACCCGTTCCACACTTCTTCGTTCGTCGCATACATGTCACATGTGATGTAAGGCGAGACGTTGACGAGCGACGTGACTTTTTTGCGTCGCTTGAACTCACGGCACAGATCGATATCATCGATCAATGAATTGTGGATCGAGGCGTGTCCACCGACGTCGTCATAACTTTTCCGTTCGACGAGCACGTTCATTCCGTTGGCGGCGGCGAAGGCGGGATGACGCACCTTTCGCCAAAACAACGGCAAATGTTGGGCGATCAAGACGTGTTGCATCGGAATCAACAGTTTCCCGAGCCACGTTGGTGTCGGGAAACGAGGAAAACCTGACAAGAAGACCGCCCCTTCACGGGCGAGTGTGCCGTGCAGTCGCCCGATGAACGTCGGGTCGATCGTCACGTCGGCATCGAGGAACAACACGTACGGTTCGGTCGTCCGGGTCGCCAGCTGGTGACACGCGTGGACTTTGCCGGCCCAACCTTCCGGGAGCGGCACACCACGGAAAATGGTGAAGCGGGCATCGTCCGCGATTTCCCGGACGAGTGCCTCGTATGTAGCATCCTCGGACCGGTCCTCGTATAAATAGACGTGGCTTTCATCCGTCAAGGCGGCCTTCAAACTCGTGATCAGTTTTGGCACGTTCCGTTCCTCGTTCCGCAGTGGGATGCACACCGCGGTCGGAGGAGCTGGGATGGGTGCGGTGAGCGGACGGAGGAATAGCAAGTTGACCAACGTGAACAGTAGCATCAAAAATGTGAGCGACAAAATCACCATCAGCGGCCTCTTCCGATTTGGAGCAAGTGCTCCGTCCAATCTGCCAAACTGCGCTTCGGCGGGAACAAGGCGATATAGCGGTCGGACTGCTTGATTACGTCGTCGCGCGTATCGTCATATAGGCGTTCGAGTGCTTCGGCGAGCTCTTGTTTTTGGTCACGTCGCGTCTTAGAGACGACCGTATGGTTGCGGAAGCGCACATAGACGAGCGGAGCGGCGTGCGACGCGAACGTATAATAGATGGCACATAGCCGGACTTCCGGCTGGTGGAGCAGCATCGTCACACCTGATCCAATCTCGAGCGGACGATGCTCTTGTGGATACTCGCGTCCTTGTGGGAACACCCAGACGGACTTGCCTGCAAGTAAGAGCCGATTGGCGTAGTCGAGCGAGGCGCGCACATCCGACAGTTTGCCTTTTTTGATGGAGAACGCGCCCAAGTGACGGAAGAACGGGAAGCGGCGCAACCCGTCCTCATCCATCAAGACGTGAACGTCATGACGCAAATAGTATTCATTCAACATGAGCAAAATCATCCCGTCCCACCACGAGCTATGTGTGCTCAAAAACAATCCTGGTGTCGGCACGTCATCGGCCCGGACGTGGATCGTATGGAAAAACGGACGGATTTGACGTTCTTTGACGAACGTCGAGAACAGATTATTGAACCATTTCTTTTTGCTCGCTTCGATCATGTCGGCTCCTCCGTTCTATCAAGATGAGGCCTGCGGCTGTGACAACGCTGAGTACGCCGATGCCGTAAAGACCGGCGTTGACGGCCGTGACACCGAACAGGGCGTGCAGCATGACGAACAAATAACGTCCGTGTCCGAGTAACATCGGCTCGGCTTCGACTTCAAACCGGTCGAGCAACCAAGAGAAAATGAGTGACAGTCCGAACCAACCGACGAAATTCTGCGTCGGGATATCATAATACAGACCGTCATTGGCCCATTCCCAGTAGCCTTTCACGTTCGCTGCGACCGGGTCAATCGCCATATCGAGCCAAACGGCGAGGAACGGGACGAGCCAGAGCGTCCGGTTCTTGAACGAGAACAAGCGGGCGACGGCAAAACTCGAGCCGATGACGGCGAGCCAAGCCGCCCCGATCGTGACCGGTACACCGAACACGGTCGGACCAAACGCCTCCGCGTAGATGTACTCACTGAACGGGAACCCGGTTTTGACACCGAGCGTCTCGACAGCGATTGAACCGAAGAAGATGAACGGGACGATCAGGCGGGCGTGGCGGACGCCGTCCGCAATCACCCAACCGCCGATGAGACCGGCGAGCCATAAGAAGACCGGGTTCGCCCATTCGAGCCAACTCGGCAACAAATCAAAGCCGACGAGGACGACCCCGACGACATACCAAACCAAAAACCATTTCCAAATCCATGGATACACTTTCATTTCATCACCTCTATTCTCATTCTAGAGAGGTTTGCGGCTTGCGTCTAATAAATGCATGCAAAAAAAAGAGTCCCTCGAGAGGGACCCGTCAATTCGCCATCCGCTTTCGTTTTTTGACGAACGAGAAAGCGATGAATAAGACATAGAACGTGACGGCGATGAACCAGAACGATGGCCATTCTTTCCACCGGGCAAAAATCATGTACGTCAAGTAGATGAGGCTGACCGTGATGATGAACGAGTGGCGCGGGAGCGGCACGTCTTTAAAGCTCGGGATGCGGACACGGCTGACCATGAGCAGAGCGAGACCCGTGAAGAAAATCGGAGTGAGCAACTCGTTGATCTGGTCCCCGAACGTCGTCACGACGGCGAGCAAGCCACCGGCCGCGGTAATCGGGACGCCCGAGAAGTAACTGGCCGTGACGTTCGTCGCCGACAAGTTGAAGCGGGCCAAGCGGTAAGCACCGAACAACGGGAACAAGGCGGCGAAGAAGAGACCGTAGTTGCCGTAATCGATGAAAAACGTATAGTAGGCGAGAAGCGCCGGGGCGACCCCGAACGTGACGACATCGGCGAGCGAGTCGAGTTCTTTTCCAAAGTCACCGGCCACGCCGAGCATACGGGCCAGCCGTCCATCCAAACTGTCGAGCATCATGGCGATGATGATGAGCAGCGTCGCGTTCGAGAAGTCACCGCGCGCCGCATAAACGATCGCCAAGACGCCGCAGAACAAGTTGCCGAACGTAAACGAGTTAGGAATCCATGAGCGGATTCGTTCTTTCCACATAGGTATTGCCTCCATCTTTCTTTGTCATTGAGTGAACCAGTGACCGTCCGTGAACCGGAGCAGGTCGGTCGGTGTGAGTTCGAGTTGGTAGCCGCGCTTGCCGGCCGAGATGATGATCGTATCTTTTTGTCTGGCACTATCATGCAAGAAGACAGGAAACCGTTTTTTCGCCCCGATTGGCGAGACACCGCCGCGGATGTAGCCGGTCAGCGTTTCGAGCTCCTTCATCGGGACAGGGGAGGCTTTTTTGGCGCCCCAGGCTTTCGCGGCCGCTTTCAAATCGATATCTAAATCTCCTGAGATGAGGAAGAAGGCGTAGCGCCGTTGCTCATTCTCGAGACAAATCGTTTTATAGAGCTGGTCGAGCGGTTTACCGAGTGACGCGGCGACATGTTTGGCGGAGACGTCGGACGCGTCCACTTCGTAGGAGTGGTACGTGAACGGGATGTTCCGTTGTTTCAATTGTCTTGCGGCATTCGTCAGTTGCATCAGCCCCACCCTTTCGTTGAACGACTCTTTTAAGAATAGCAAATAGTGGTAGCGTCGGGCAATCGAACTCGGAAAGTTTCTATGACAAGAAGGAAACAGAATGAACGACATAGAAATGAATAGTGATTCATTTTAGTGAAGGGGGAAATGGGATGGAAACGATTCAACTGGAACAGCGGAACGGGGTCGGCTGGCTGAAATGGGACCGGCCGGAAAAATTGAACGCATTAAATGAGACGTTGCTTCGCGAGGCGAGGGAAGCGATGGAGCAGCTCGTGGCGGATGAGGCCGTCCACGTCATCGTGCTCGTCGGGCAAGGGCGTGCCTTCTCATCGGGACAGGACTTGACGATTGAGAGTGACGCCGACTATGGGGTGTATTTGGAAGAGGTGTACCATCCGCTCGTGCGGGCGCTTGCCGACTGTCCGAAACCAATCATTGCCGGCATTCACGGGGTCGTCGCGGGGGCGGGTCTCAGTCTGGCGCTCGCGGCGGACGTCCGTCTCGTCGCCCGGTCGACGAAGTTCAGTTCCGCCTTCATCAAAATCGGCCTCGTCGCCGATGCCGGGGGACCGTACCATTTACGACGCTTGATGCGGCCCGATCTCGCGCTCGCTTGGATGTGGAGCGGCAGCACGATTGATGCCGAACAGGCCGAAACGTTCGGTCTCGTCACCGAGCTCGTCGAGGATGAGGCGTACTTGGAGCGGTTGACGGCCTATGCCGAGACGCTCGCAGCCAAGTCACCGACGGCGGTGCAAGGCATGAAGGCGTTGTTCCGGGCCGACTCGTTCGAGGACGGTCTCGAGCAAGAGATCATCTGGCAACGGAAATGTGGTCAGACGGACGTTCATCGGCAGGCGATGCAGGCGTTCCTAAATCGATGAAAAAAGAAGCGGTCACAGCGACCGCTTCTTTTTGGTTGATTATGAAGTTGGCTTCGGTTCGAACTGGAAGCCTTTTTGTTGCCACGTGCCGTATTTCCAACGACGGAAGGCGAAGAAACCGCGGAACCACTCGTCGAGCGAGAAGGCGAGCCAAATGCCGAGGACGCCGAGCCCCATTTGGAGTCCGAACAAATAACTGAAGACGACGGCAACGCCCCACATCGAGGCGATCCCGATCATGACCGGGAAGCGAACGTCGCCGACCGACTTGAGCGATCCCATCAACACGATGTTCATGGCGCGACCTGGCTCAAGGATGAGCGTCGCCCATAAAATCGGCACCCCGACGGCGATGATATCCGGGTTCGATGTGAACAAGCCCAGCAGCGACTTGCCGAAGACAGCGAGCCCGAGCGACGCCACGAGTGAAGCGAACATGGCAATCTTCAATGTCTTAACGGCGCGGGTATACGCTTCTTTAAACCGTTTCCCGCCGATGTCACGGGCAATCAATAATTGCGTCCCTTGCGCGACGGCGACCGTGAACAAGAAGGCGAGCATCGACAAGTTCATGACGTATACCCGTGCGGCGAGGGAAGCCTCGCCCATCGTGGCGATGAAACCGGTGATGATGATTTGCGAGAACTGATATGACAAGTTCTCTCCGGCTGATGGTACGCCGATTTGGAGCAAGGCGCGAATGTCGTCGCGTTTCGGACGAATCAATTCCTTGAGCGGGAAGCGGAGCATGAGCCGCTTCTTGACGATCCAGAACAATAGCACCATCGCCGAGAAACGGGCGATGACGATGGCCCATGCGACGCCGGCGACACCCGTGACCGGGAGACCGAACCAGCCCATGACGGCGAGCATCGCCCCGGCAGCTGTGATGATATCGATGAGAAGTGTCGCGAGCATCGCGTGCTTCGTCATCCCGTGGCTCCGGAGGACGGAACTGAGCGCCATGATGAGCGCTTCGGTGAACAGCGACAACCCGACAATCTGCAAGAATAACAGGCCATGGTCGAACAGCTCATCCGATAAGCCGAACAAACGGAGGAACGTCTCACCGAACAAGAAGACGACCGCGACCATGAGCACGCCGAGCCACATGTTCAAGCTGACGGCGGAACGGGCGAAGTCACGGCTCTTCTTCATCCGATTGGCGCCGATCGCTTGACCGATCAAGATGGTCGCACCGACCGAGGTCACGCTGAAGACGATTAAGAAGACGTTCAAGATTTGGTTGGCGACGCCGACCGCGGAAGCGGCAGCATCGGAGTAATGGGCGAGCATGAGCGTGGCGATAATCCCGGTCCCCATATGGAGTGCGAGTTCGATGAAAATCGGCCACGAAATTTTAAATAAACTGAGCTGTTCGGTGTCTTTTGTCGGCATGTTGTATTCTCCCTTGTTTCTACAATTCTCTATATGAAATATTTACGTTGTCAAAATCACAAGGGTCATGTTACTCCTTTTGAAATGAAAAAGAAAGGGATTTGGCAAATTATTTTCAACAAAAAAAACACCCGCCGAAACGGGTGCAAAACGGAATTTATTTCATTTTTAAAATCGTGGCACTGTACGGTGCGAGCTCGACTTCGAGCGAGTCTACATCCCGGTCGCGCAGCAAGTCGTAAGCGCTTCCGGTATGGCCGAGCGGGTTAAGTTTCGATACGGAATCAGAGTTATTGAAGTATATCAAATACGTCTCATCTTTCGTACAACGCTCGATGATGAGGGCGTTATCCTCATCGTCGACGAGATTGAAACGATACGAGCCGCCGTTCGCGAGCACCGGATGCTCTTTGCGGAGTCGAATCAATTTCTGCACATAGCGGAACAATTCGCGATCTTCTTCGGCTTCGTCCCACGGCATACAACGGCGGCAGCCCGGGTCTTGTTCACCTTCGAGGCCGATCTCGTCCCCGTAATAGATACATGGGCTGCCCGTGTACGTGAGCATCGACGTCATGAGCAACTTGAACTTTCCTTTATGCCCTTTCGCTCGTGTAAGGGCACGCGGCGTGTCGTGCGAATCGATCAAGTTGAACGTCACTTCGTTCACGTTCGTCGTGTTCATCATCTCGACGCGTGTCAACTCATTGCGAAACTCGGAAGCAGACGTCCGGTCGAGCGCGAAATAGTTGAGGCTCGCGTTCGTAAACGGATAGTTCATGACCGCATCGAACTGGTCACCTTTAAGCCATGGCTGGGCATCGTGCCAAATCTCACCGAGGATGTACGCATCCGGATTCGCTTGTTTGACCGTTTTACGGAAATCGCGCCAGAACGCGTGATCAACCTCGTTAGCCACGTCTAACCGCCACCCGTCGATGCCGAATTCTTCGACCCAGTAGCGGGCCACTTCTAATAGATAAGCTTTCAACGCCGGGTGCTCCGTATTGATCTTCGGCATGTTCTTCTCGAACGCGAACGTGTCGTAGTTCGGCTTCGGCGTCGTCTCGATCGGGAAGTCACGAAGATAGAACCAGTCACGGTACTCTGACTGTGGTCCTTTTTCGACGACGTCTAAGAACCAAGGGTGGTTGTAGCCGACATGGTTGAAGACGGCGTCGAGCATGACTTTGATACCGTTCTCGTGGAGAAGATCGACGAGTTGTTTGAACTGCTCTTTCGTTCCGAACTGCGGATCGATTTCCATATAATCGAGCGTGTCGTATTTATGGTTCGTCGTCGCTTTGAAGATCGGGCAGAAGTAAATCCCGGTGATCCCTAGATCGACGATATGGTCAATATGGTCGATGATCCCTTGGAAGTCGCCGCCGAAGAAGTTCGTGATCGTCGGTTCGGTACTATCCCATGGGAGCGTGCCTTCGGGATCGTTAGAAGGGTCACCGTTCGCGAACCGGTCCGGGAAGATTTGATACCAGACTGTGTCCTTCACCCACGATGGGGCGTGGAAGATGTCGACCGGGTTGATGAACGGGATGCAGAAATAGTAGCCCGTGTCGTCGAGCGGTTTATCTTCGAACCAACCTTTTTCCGTATAGACGGCCGTCTCATTGCCGTCATGGAGCCGGAAGCCGTAACGGAGGCGGCGGAATGGCGGTTTGATGGCGATGAACCAATAGTCGTATTGATCATCATGGCCGATTTTTTCCATCGGCGTCTCGAACGTACGCCAAAAGCTCGGCTTGTCCGGGTCGAAATTCCACATGGCCGGATCTTCCGAGTGCCAGTCGTACGGGTCGTTCCAAATTAAGTCAACAGATTGGATATCATTTCTTTTCGTATGGAAGCGAATATGTATCGTTTCTCGGTCATACTTGTACACGAAAGGGGACATGGCGCGGTGGTAGATGGCTTCTTTGATCATGGGTTTGAATTCCTTTCTCTATTAAGGGTTATAACCATTTTACACTGTCTGTTCAGAAAAGAAACAACAGTTGTGAAAACGTTTGCTCAAGCAAAGGGTAATAAAGCGTTTACATTTTGTCAATCGCCCGATTCGTCATTTTTTGCGAAATAGGGTCATAAATAATTCAAAAAGAGATAAATGGGACAACCACAATAAAAAAAGCGAAAAAAAAGACTTGTAAAACGCTTACACAACTGTATAATAAAAATTGAGGTGAGGATGCAAACGTTTTCACTAACCTACTGATTCTGTAGCGGAGTTGATTAAAATCAGTAGGCCAGTGCGATTGCGCAAATCTGACCATACTATTTCCTTGGGGAGGTTTTTCATCATGAAGATGAAAAAAATGGTAGCAGGACTTTCAACGGCAGTATTCGCTTTCGGTGCACTTGCTGCATGTGGTGGCGGTACGGACAATGGTTCTACTAACGAAGGCGGTTCTTCTAGCGAGAACAAGCCAGAAAAAATCGTAATTTGGGAAGATATTGAAAAGTCGGAAACGACGAAAGAAGTTGCGAAGGCGTTTGAAGAAGAACACGGCGTCGCAGTTGAAGTCGTTGAAGTCCAGATGACGGATCAAAAGGACAAGTTGGCGCTTGACGGCCCGGCTGGTAAAGGTCCTGATATCGTTCTCGTACCGCACGACCAAATCGGAACGATCGCTGACCAAGGTCACTTGGCTCCACTTACTGACGAAGGCGCACTTGACGCGTTCACAGACGCTTCGAAATCGGCTGTCATGTTCGACGGACAAGCTTACGGCTACCCGAAATCAGTTGAAACGCCAGTCCTCATGTACAACAAGGATTTGGTATCAGAAGCTCCTGCTTCAATGGACGACTTGTACAAGTTGTCTACAGATCTTAAAGATAAAGGCGAGTACGGATTCCTCGGTCTTTGGGATAACTTCTACTTCGCTCACGGTGTCGTGGCTGGCTTCGGCGGTTACGTCTTCAAAGAAGACGGCGGCGCGCTCGATCCAACTGACATCGGCTTGAACAACGAAGGCGCAGTCGAAGGCTTCGAGTACATCGGCAAATGGTACCAAGAAGGCCTCTTCCCTAAAGGGTTGATCGGCGAGTCTGGCGGCCAAGCGATGGACCAACTCTTCACTGAGAAGAAAGCACACACAGTCATGAACGGACCATGGGCCGTAGCTGGTTACACAGATGCCGGCATCAACCTTGGAGCGTCTGCATTGCCGACACTTCCAAACGGTGAGCCAATCAAGACGTTCATGGGCGTGAAGACATATGCACTTTCGGCTTACACAGAAAACCAAGAGTGGGCTGAAATGTTCCTCGCAGAACTCACGAACGAAGAGAACGCATTGAAGATGTTTGAAGCTTACAACGAGATCCCACCAGTAGCAGCACTCGAGTCGAACGAGACAATCACGTCGAACGAAGTTGCGAAAGCGGTATTCGATCAAGCAACGAACGCGATCCCAATGCCTAACATTCCTGAAATGGGACAAGTTTGGGAGCCAATGGCACAAGCGCTTCAGCTCGTAGCAACTGGCAAGCAAGATGCAAAAAAATCAGCTGACGATGCTGTTAAAGTCATCGAGCAACAAATCCAAGCAAACAACCAATAAGGATATGAAATGATGGGGTACGTCGACTGGCGTTCCCCCTCATTTTCTAGAATTGAGCAAACGCTTGCTCGATTGATTTGCTCAAATTGAAAGGAGAAATTGAGGATGGCTTCAATCGCGAACCCTAAAACGCCGGAACAACGTCCGGAAAAACCGACCAATCATGCTCGGAACGCCGCATTACTTTCGATCATTCCGGGAGCCGGTCAATTCTATAACAATCAAAAAGCGAAAGCGATCGCTTTCTTTATCGTTATCATGTCTTATTTTGCAGTAAACTACGATCTCTTTTTCAAAGGAGCGGGCGCAGGACCTGGCGACCGTGGTGGCCTTTGGGGATTGATCACGCTTGGCGAAGTGGCAGGACCTCGTAACGACCACTCCATCTTCTTGATGGTAGAAGGGATTGTCGCATTAATCTTACTTTTCTTCGGAATCGCGTTCTACATCTGGAACATTCGTGACGCCTACCGAGTCGGTCGCATTCGTGATCAGCACCTAAACGTCCCAACGTTCCAAGTGCAACTCCGCAACTTGCGCGACCATGGATTCCCATACTTGATGTTGATCCCGTCGCTCATCTTGCTCGTCTTCACAGTCGTATTACCACTCATTTTCACATTCTTGATCGCGTTCACGAACTATCGTTACAACAACGCACCACCGGCAAAACTTGTCGAGTGGATTGGGTTTGAGAACTTCACACGAATTTTTGAAATCGACATTTGGCGCGACACATTCGTCGGCGTTCTCGGCTGGACACTCGTCTGGACGGTCGCTTCGACGGTCGGTGTCATCGCGATCGGGATTTTCCTTGCGGTCCTCTTGAACCAAGAAGGCCTTCGCTTCCGCCGCTTGTTCCGCTCGATTTTGATTTTGTCATGGGCCGTTCCAGCGTTCATCACAATCTTGATTTTCCGTTCGATGTTTAACGAATCGTTCGGTGTGTTCAACACGACGATCCTTCCAGCGTTCGGACTTGATCCGATCAACTGGATGACCGATCCGACGGCGACGCGCAGCGCGCTCATCTTGATTCAATGGTGGCTCGGCTTCCCGTTCATCATGACGCTCATGACTGGGGTATTGCAATCGATCCCTGGCGACTTATATGAAGCGGCGACGATTGACGGTGCGACCATCTTTGACAAGTTCCGCTTGATTACGTTACCGATGCTCTTGTTCGCAACAGCACCGATTCTCATCACGCAGTTCACGTTCAACTTCAACAACTTCAACATCATCTATCTCTTTAACGGCGGTGGACCGGCTGTACCGGGACAAACTGCCGGTGGTACCGATATCTTGATTTCATGGATTTACAAATTGTCTCTCGGAGCCAACCCGCAATACGGACTTGCGGCTGCGATCACGCTCATT
Organism: Exiguobacterium sp. s28; assembly: GCF_018618135.1. Classification (NCBI taxonomy): domain Bacteria; kingdom Bacillati; phylum Bacillota; class Bacilli; order Caryophanales; genus Exiguobacterium; species Exiguobacterium sp. s28. The sequence continues at coordinate 86,545 of NZ_JACSLL010000010.1, forward strand.
TTGTCATTCTTCATCATGACACTTGCCGTCATCCAGTTCCGTCGGACAAAATCTTTCAAAGACGAGGATATGATCTGATATGAAAAAACAAAAACGAATCAATTTGGCGTTCTCTTATGTCATCTTGACGCTTGCGTCGATCATCATTCTCTATCCAATGCTTTGGGTGGTAGGGACGTCATTCAACCCGGGTCGTACCATCACGTCAAAAATCATTCCAGAAAATCCGACGTTCATTCACTATAAAAACTTGTTTGATCTAACGATTTCGGATTATAGTTTATGGTATGTGAACACGTTGAAAATCGCTTTCATTACGATGGCGCTCGCTGTCATCTTGGTGACGATCACTGGTTATGTGTTCTCGCGCTATCGTTTCGTGGGACGGAAGAACTCGCTCGTCTTGTTCCTCGTCTTGCAAATGGTGCCGCAATTCGTCGCCATCATCGCCATCTACGTATTGCTCAACATGCTCGGTCTTCTCGACACGCACACAGCGCTCATTCTGCTGTATGCCGGTGGCGCGATTCCGATGAATACGTACTTGGCAAAAGGTTATTTCGATACGATTCCGAAAGAGCTCGATGAAGCCGCTCGGATGGATGGTGCCGGTCACCTTCGTATCTTCTGGCAAATCATTTTGCCGCTCGCGAAGCCAATCGTCGCAACGATCGCCCTCTTCAACTTCATGGGCCCGTTCAACGACTTCATCTTGGCATCGCTCGTCCTTCGGACACCAGAGAAACAGACGCTCGCGGTTGGTCTTTACAACATGATTTCTCGACAGTTCGACAACAACTTCACGTTGTTCGCGGCAGGCGCCGTCCTTTCGGCCCTCCCAATCGTTCTCTTGTTCTTCATGTTCCAACGCTACTTCGTCTCGGGTCTTACTGCCGGTGGTACGAAAGGATAATACTCACTTAAGGGGGAAGCGATATGAGGCGAGGCGTCGTGCTCGTTCTTCTGTCGCTTCTTTTGTTTCCAACAGTCGTCGGAGCGAAAGAAGCAGCATCGTGGGAACAGGAACGCATGTACTTTATCATGGTCGATCGGTTCGTTGACGGGAATCCCGATAACAATGACCAGGTCGATCAGAATGACCCGAAAGCCTTTCATGGGGGCGATATCCGAGGCGTGATTGAAAAACTTGATTACATCGAGTCGCTCGGATTCACGTCCATCTGGTTGACGCCGGTGTTTGAAAACATGCCGGGCGGTTACCATGGCTATTGGATTAAAGATTTTTATGACATCGATCCCCAATTCGGGACGAAAGAAGATTTGCAGGAACTCGTCGATGAGGCGCATAAGCGGGATATGAAAGTCATCCTCGACTTTGTCGTCAACCACGTCGGGCCGAACCATCCGTGGGTCGAAGAAAAACCAGACTGGTTCCATGACGAGCTACCGATTGTGTTGTGGAACGATCAAGAACAAGTCGAGACGCACTGGCTGTTCGATTTGCCCGACTTTAAAACCGAAGACCCGGAAGTGAAAGACTACTTGCTCGAGGCGGCCACGTATTGGATCGAAGAGACCGGGATCGACGGCTATCGTCTCGATACGGTGCGCCACGTCGATAAACCGTTTTGGGAAGATTTCGTCAAAGCGGTCCGTGAAGTCGATCCAGATTTTTATCTCTTGGCCGAAGTGTTCGATCCGGACCCGCAGTATGTCGCCGAGTATGATGACTTAGGCTTCAACAGCATCACCAATTTCACGTTTTATGACCGCGTCTCGAAGACGATGACGCAAAAGACGGCGAACGTCGACGAAATCGACGTGGCCGCAAGTTACGCCGAGACGTTCTTTAATGATCCGAACCAAATGGCGACCTTCCTCGATAACCATGACGTCGAACGTTTCATGCACGTCGCGGAACTAGGTGGTGCCGAGTCGGCCGAACGCAGGCTCCGCCTCGGATTGTTCGCCCTTTACGCGTCACCGGGGATGCCAATCGTCTTCCAAGGCACGGAGAATGCACAAAAGGGCGGGGCTGACCCCGCGAACCGGGTCATGACCGATTTCCCTGGAAATGAAGAGCTCCATGAATACGTTGCGACGATGAACCGGATGCGGGCCGATTACCCGGTGTTTGCGACCGGCGAACAACGGATGATCGCTTCGAAAGACGGCATGGCCGTGTTCGAACGTCGTGACGGCGACGATGTCGCACTGTACGCCATCAATATGAACGCCGAGGACAGAGAGATTGAATTCGAGGTAAGCGAGGTCGGAGAAGATACACGGCTTCGTGGTCTCTTGTTCTCACAACTTGTCACGGACAGCCGTGGCACGTTCACCATCAAACTCGCAGGAGAAAGTGCAAACGCCTACATCGTCGAAGAATCGGAAGTGAACATGTGGACGATTGGTCTACTCGTCGTCGCCATCCCGATTTTCTTGACTGGATTGGTCATGTGGAAGCGTCGCAAGAGTGCGAGCTGACGATACCCTGTGATAGGGAACTTTGAACTAACGGAAGCAAGGGGGAGCATCATGCAAATCACGATTAAAGATGTCGCCAAACACGCCAATGTCGCACCGTCGACCGTGTCACGCGTCATCGCCAACAGTCCGCGTATCAGTCAAAAAACAAAAGAGCGTGTACGCAGTTCGATGGAAGAACTCGGGTACCATCCGAACATTCACGCGCGAAGCCTCGCCAACCGCTCGACGCAGTCGATTGGTCTCGTCATGCCGAGCGCAGCGACGAAGACGCTACAAAACCCATTTTTCCCGGAAGTGTTGCGTGGGATCAGTACGAAAGCCCATCAAAACGGCTACTCGCTCTATATGACGACTGGTGTCACCGAAGAAGAAGTATTGTCCGGTGTCATCGAGATGGTGCAAGGACGTCGCGTCGACGGGGTCATCGTCTTGTATTCACGAGAAGACGACAAAGTCGTTCAATACTTACGTCAGACGAAATTCCCGTTCGTCGTCGTCGGGAAGCCGTTCGGGGATGCTTCATCAATCACATACGTCGACACGGACAACTATTTGGCCGGACGAGAAGTGACGAAACATCTATACAATCTCGGCCATCGCTGTATCGCCTTCATCGGAGGCTCGGATAAACTGGCGGTCACGCAAGACCGGCGCAACGGGTATGCGACGGCGCTCATGGAAGCAGGGATCCCGGTTCGCGAAGACTATATCGCCCGGGCCGAGTTCATGACGAAAGGCGGCGCCAAAGCCGTGCGCGAGTTGCTCCAACTAGAGGAACCACCGACAGCCGTCGTCGTCAGTGACGATATGATGGCGCTCGGTGTCATCAGCACGCTCAGTGAGATGGGACTCGGAATCCCTGAGGATGTCGCCGTCGTCAGTTTTAACAACGTCTACATCGCAGAACACTCGAACCCGCCACTCACATCGGTCGAAATCAACATTTTCGGCCTTGGTTTCGAGGCGACGAACTGTTTGATTGAACAGATCGGCGATAGCGCACCACCTTACGGGAAACGCGTCATCGTGCCGCACTATTTGGTCGTACGCCAGTCGTGCGGTCAGAAAAAGAAGACTGAAATCGTTGAATGAGTGCAAACCTTCCGTATCATGCGGAAGGTTTTTTTGCGGAAAATCTCAATGCATATAATAGAAGCGAAAGCAATCGGTCGAAAGTCATGATGTTACAAACAGATTACAATCATGAAAGAAACGATTGAAACGGAGTTGCAAGGGAACATCTACATTACCGGCCGAATGGCAGATCATTACGAATCCGCCCAGCCAATAACCAAAAAATACAGAATGTGAAAGGGAGATACAATCATGGATAACAAACGTTATGTAGGCACTTACTATCAGGAGTCAGAGCTCGTGTCAAAAATTGATCAACTTCGTGCCGAGGGGCATCGCGAAGACGATTTGTACGTCGTTGTGAAAGATAAATCGAACCTTTCGATGGTTCGCGGCGAAACGGATGCAGAAGTAAAAGAAACGAAAGCGTCATGGCTTGATCGCTTCTTTGGAGTCGCGGACGGAGAAGACGAAGTTCGTCATACGTTCGATAAACTCGGTTTCTCAGAAGAAGAGACAGCACGTCACCGTCAAGACATCGAGAACGGTGGATTCGTCCTCTTGTTGGACTCGAACGACGGCATCTTAGATGACGGTCGTAACTCGACGTTCGAAGGTGGCCGCACATCAGCTGGCTACGGTTCAGAAGGTAACGAAGCAGGCAACATGACCGCACGTGACGTCGGGATGACAGGAGCTTCAAACACTGGAATTCCATCGGAACGATTCAACGATATGGATGAAGATATTCGTAACCGCACGGATTTGACGGATGAGCAAAAGCTCGAATTGCATGAAGAGCGTCTCCAAGTGAACAAAGAGCGTGTTCAAACAGGAGAGGTTCGCGTCGAGAAAGATGTCGTCGAACACGAAGAACGTGTCGATGTCGAAGTCGAGCGCGACGAAGTCTACGTCGAACGCCGTCGCGTTGATGGGGACCGTGAAGCGACAGGACATTCATTCGATGCGACAACGGACCGCGATGAGATTCGCGTGCCGGTCACGGAAGAGCGCGTCGATGTGACGAAGAAAGATGTCGTCGCCGAAGAAATCGTCGTCGGCAAAGAGAAAGTGAAAGATACAGAAACGGTACGTGAGACGTTACGTAAAGAAGAGGCGCACGTCGAAGGGGAAGACGACCTTCGCCATCGTGATCATGACCGCGACCATACACGTCGTGATGAGCGCGACCGCTTCTAATCTGATTGACTAAGTACCTCGACAAGGATGGCTCTCTCTGAGGGACCATCCTTTTTTTCGCCAATTGACTAGAGGAGGAACGAACGCCATGAAACATGCAATCATCTCAGAAGTATTTGATCATCCCGAAGCGTTGCTCAATCGAACGGTCGATTTAAAACGAGAAGGGTATGAAGAAGAAGACATGTACGTCCTTGTCAAGCGGGCCGATGTGGCGGACGCTGTCCGCCGTCACTCGAACCTCTATGTTCTCGTCACCGATGAACCGGGAACGGTCGCCTCGCTCGTCACGTCAAGTGAGCGGCCAATCGAACGCTGGCTCAAAAGCATGCGCTTGACGTCAGAGCAACAAGACCGCTTCGCGAAAGAAGTCGAACAAGGTAGACTCTTCCTCTATGTCGACGCGGACCGGAGTGAACAACAGGTTAATGCTACGAGTTCGAAGACCGAACCTGCACCGAAGACGGAAGAACAGACGCTCGCCTTACACGAGGAACGGCTGACGATCGAGAAGCAAGCGGTCCAAGCAGGAGAAGTCGTCATTAATCGTCACGTAGCGGAGACCGAACAAGAGATTGAAGTGCCCGTTCGGAGGGAACAGGTCCATGTGGAGCGGACGACCGGATCAGAAGATGTGGTCGAAGATTATGACTTCGATCAACCCGGCATTCGCACGATTGACGAAGGGGACCACTTACGAATCCAAGTCATCGAGGAACGGGCTTTCATCGTGAAGCGTCCTGTCGTCGTCGAAGAAATCATCGTTCGAAAACAAGTGACCGAAGACGTCAAGACGATGACGGAAACGCTCCGCAAAGAAGAAATCGAAGTGACCGAAGTCGGACAAGCCGATGTCACGGTCGAAGACCATACAACGCGAAAGGATGAGACACAATGAGTAAACGTCGTTTTGTAGATACGTATCCAGAGGAGGCGGCACTCGTCGCCAAAATCGATCAACTGACCGAAGAGGGTTACGACGAAAGTGATGTGTTCGTCGTCGCGAAAGATCAAGACGATGTCTCGCTCGTCAAACGGAATACCGATGCGAAAGTGGAAGAAGCGAGCGCGAACTGGATGCAGAAATTCACTGGCGTCGCGGAAGGCGAGGAGGAAGTGAAGCGGGCCTTGCTTGACCTTGGTCTCACTGACGATGACGTCAACCGGGCGTACGGAGACATTTTAAACGGAGGGTATGCCCTCATCCTCGACGAACCGGATACGGGATTCAATGACGGGAACAACCCGGCATTCGAGGGTCACGAAGCGAACGCCGCGTTTGGACGCGACCAAGACAAGTGACTAGAGCACCTACTGCCTTCTTGAAAAGGTGGTAGGTTTTTTGTTTGCTCCAAAAAGTAAGAAAAAAATTTATGCAAACGATTGCATTCTTGTGTGAGTCGTGTAAAATGAGAGGTGAGATTGAAATACAGCGCTTTCATAGACAAACGGTTGCATGATTCGATTGTCTGATGACGAGTAGCCTTGTAGAGAAAAAGGAGTGGCAGACAGATGAAACGATTGTTTGCAGTCGATGAATGGAAAGTAACGGAAGAGAACTTGCATCCGAAAGAAAACCGCCTCGCAGAATCGATTACCTCGCTTGGTAACGGTCATATGGGGATGCGCGGTAACTTTGAAGAAGATTATTCAAACGATACACACCAAGGCTTCTATGTGGCCGGCGTCTATTATCCAGATAAGACACGTGTCGGTTGGTGGAAAAATGGATATCCGGAGTACTTCGCAAAAGTATTGAACGCGACGAACGTCGTCGGTCTTCGTGTTGCCATCAACGGGACACCGGTCGATTTGGCGAAGTGGGAAGTGAAAGACTTCACGCGTGAGCTCGATATGCAACGCGGCGTTCTCACACGGACGTTCACGCTCGTGAACGGAACGGAAGAGACGAACGTCGAAGTCGTCCGTTTCTTCTCAATCGTCGATAAAGAGATTTTGGCAATCCGTTACAACGTCACTCCGGTGAACTACGAAGCGAAAGTTGAATTCACACCTTACTTGGACGGCGATGTCGTCAATGAGGATTCGAACTATGATGAGAAGTTCTGGTTACCGGTCGAGCATGGTGTTGAAGAACGTTTCGGATTCGTGACAACGAAAACGAAGAAGCTCGATTGGCACATCACGGCCTCGATGATCGCAGACGTCGAAGGAGCCCGTTGTGAAGTGCTCGAAGCGACTGATCTTTACGTCGCCAACAAATTCACGGTCACGGCGGCAGCTGGCGAGACGGCGACAGCGTACAAATACGTCTCGGTCGTCACGAACCGTGACTACGAAGTCGAGGAATTGCAGTCGACGGGAATGCAACGCGTTGAGATGGCGTTTGAGAAAGGCTTTGAAACGCTTCTCGCCGAGCAGACAGAAGCATGGCTCGCTCGCTGGGAAGATGCCGACGTCCGCATCGATGGGGACGCTGAAGCGCAACAAGGCATCCGCTTCAACATCTTCAATATGTATCAGACGTACACGGGCGAAGACTCGCGCCTCAACATCGGACCGAAAGGGTTCACTGGTGAGAAATACGGCGGTGCCACATACTGGGATACGGAAGCATATTGCCTCCACTTCTACTTGGCAACGACGAAACCGGAAGTCTCATGGAACTTGCTCAAATATCGTCACAATCAATTGCCGCAAGCAAAAGAGAACTCGGTCAAGAACGTCGGCATGGAAGGTGCCCTCTATCCGATGGTGACGATGAACGGGGAAGAGTGCCACAACGAGTGGGAAATCACGCATGAAGAGATTCACCGGAACGGTGCGATCGCCCACGCCATCTTCAACTATACGAACTTCACGGGCGACAAGTCATACCTAGGTCAATACGGACTTGAAGTATTGGTCGAGATCTCGCGTTACTGGGCGAGCCGCGTCAACTTTGTCCCGCACAAAGACGTGTATATGATCCTAGGCGTCACAGGTCCGAACGAATACGACAACAACGTCAACAACAACTGGTATACGAACTTGATTGCCGCTTGGACGCTCGAGTACACGCAAGAAGTGTACAACTATTTGAAAGAAGCAGAGCCGGCGCGCCTTGAAGAACTTATCGCGACGCTTGGTCTCTCAGATGAAGAACTCGCGAAGTGGAACGATATCCAAACGAAGATGTACTATCCGAAAGATGACCTCGTCCCAGACGTGTTCATGCAACAGGACGGCTTCATGGATAAAGAACAGATCTTGGTGAAAGACCTTGATCCGAAACACTTGCCGCTCAACCAAAACTGGTCGTGGGACCGCATCCTCCGCTCGAACTTCATCAAACAAGCGGACGTGCTCCAAGGGCTGTATACGTTCAGCGACCGCTTCACGGTCGAACAGAAGCGGGCCAACTTCGACTTTTATGAGCCGCGTACGGTCCATGAGTCGAGCTTGTCACCTTGTGTTTACTCAATCATTGCGGCCGAAGTCGGTTACGAAGATAAAGCGGTCGAGTTGTATCAGCGTTCGGCGCGCCTCGACCTCGACAACTATAACAACGACACAGAAGACGGGCTTCACATCACATCGATGGTCGGCTCATGGATGTCGATCGTTCACGGTTTCGCAGGCATGCGCGCCCTCGAGACGGAACTCACGTTCAGCCCGATGATTCCTAAGGGCTGGAACGGGTACTCGTTCAACATGCTCTGGCGCGGTCATCACTTGACGGTCACGTCGACGCGTGAACAAGTGACGATCAAACAGACGGGCGGTACGGACGTGTCGATCCGCGTCTACGGAAACGTCGTCACGGTCCCGGCAAACGATGCGGTGACCATCGAGACAGTGAAAGCGTGACCAAACGCATCAGCTCAACAAGTCGGCTCCGGCCGGCTTGTTTTTTTATGAGAAGCACGGACACATCCCATTATTTTTATGGTAGGCAGCACTAGAAAACTATGTTATCTTGATTCTTAGCCATTTTTGAAAGGGGAGACAGAACTTGACGGAAGCCGTTAAAGAACACGCACGCATCGGGATCGTTTCGATTATCGGGGGAGTGTTCGTTGCATTATCCATGACATTATTCTTAATCCCGGCGGGGGTATACTCGACCGGATTTACAGGGCTCGCCCAAATCTTTACGAAACTGTTTGCGGGGACACCGTTTGAGCTCGGAGAAGGGATTTGGTTCTTCGTCTTGAACGTGCCGCTCTTGATCGTCAGCTACTTCATGCTCGGCAAGAACATGATGATTCATACGTTGATCAGTGTTGCGGCAGTTACCGTGTTTATTCGCGTGCTTCCACAGTCGTCAATCATTTCGGACGACCCGCTTTTGAACGCTGTGTTCGGCGGGGTTTTGCTCGCCATCGGTTCGGGAATCACGATTCGCTTCGGTGCCTCGACCGGTGGATTTGATATCGTCGCCCTCATCTTGGCGAAGTTCACGAACAATTCGGTCGGCGTCTATCTGTTCCTCATGAACATGATGATCGCGCTTTGGGCCGGTGCTTTGTTCGGGTGGCCGACCGCGCTTTATACGATCGTCTTCTTATACGTCACGTCGAAAGTCATCGACGAGATCTATACGAACACGCAGCGGCAGACGCTCTTCATCGTCACGAGTCATCCGGACGAAGTGACGAAAGAACTGCATCAGCACGTCTTCCGCGGCATTACGCTCATGCCGGCAATCGGTACGTATTCGAAAGTCGAGAAAGCAACGCTCATGATGGTCGCCCAGCGCCACGAAGTGCGTGAGATCACGCGAATCTGTAAAGACGCCGATCCAAGCGTCTTCATCAACATGGTTCCGACTGAAAATGTCGAAGGTGCGTTCCGACGCTGAAATGAACCCCCGCTGAACGCTCAGCGGGGGTTATTCTATAGATAGGAATAAAAAGAGATGGGGTGGACGTGTGATGATTGGAGTCAGTATTGCGACGAAGTGGGAATACGAAGCGACATTGGAGCATTATGACGTCAAAGCGGATGAGCGGTTCAGCTACCCGTATGGCGAGTACTTCATGAGGACGGTTGATGACGTCGAACTCGTATTCTACAGCACCGGTGTGCGGAAAGCGAACGGGGTGGGCGCCAATCAATATATGATGTCTCGGTTCAACTTAGTAAAAGTAATTGTGGCTGGAACGTGTGCCGGAATCGACGATACGTTCAACCCGTTGGATATCCTCGTCCCTCATCGCGCCGTTCAATATGATTGCACGGTCAAAGAAGTGGAACCACTGATCAAGCAATCGTTCATCGTCGACATTGAACTAGCGAAATACGGGAACGATTTTTTGACCGGGACCATCGCGACGGCCGATCGAGCGGTCGTGATGTGGAAAGACTATTTAGAACTGAAGGAACACGACATCACCATCGCGGATACAGAGGCGGGAGCCATCGCGTATGTCTGTAAGAAAAATGGCGTCGAGTGTATTATCGTCAAAGGCATCTCCGATTTTCCGACAGACGAGAGACAGGGTGACGCCGTTGCCTCGAATGCGGAACAAATCAATGTGTATTTGGCTAATACCCCGAAAGTGATGACGAAGATTTTTGACGACTACTTGATGCGCTTTCTGTAGGCAAATCGCAAAACACACCGACTGCAGGAACAGCCGGTGTGTGGATTATGCTTTGATGCCAAGTTTTTCTTCGAGGTAGATGGCGATGCCGTCTTCCATGTTCGACGCGGTCACTTCATCCGCGACGGCTTTCAACTGGCTGATGGCGTTGCCCATCGCGACGCCGGTGCCGACGTAGTCGAGCATCTCGAGGTCGTTTTCCTCGTCGCCGAACGCGATGATGTTTTTGCGGTTGATGCCGAGATGTTTCGACACTTCGCGCAACCCGAGCGCTTTCGACGTGTTCTGGCTCATGACCTCAATCATGTGCTCCGGCATGCGCCATTGGCGGTTCAAGACGGCCTCGGCGTGGACTTTATTCAAACGAGCGCGGACGTTGTCGACGTGCTCTTTCGTCGCGTGGATGAGGAGCGATGTCGGCTCATCCTGCAAATGCTTGAGCAAGTTGCCTGACGTGACGCTGAGCGCGCGCTCGGCATACGGGCTATAAAACTCTTGCGGGTCTTTATGGAAGTAGACGTGGTCGGTCACTTCGACGACGATGTTGTGCGCTTTCGTGTCCGAGACTTCTTCGATGATCTCGTGCGCCGTCTTGAGCGGGATCGGCCGGTGCGTCACTTCGTATGACGGATCTTTCGGGTGATGGACGAGCGCTCCGTTAAAGTTGATGAGCGGTGTCGTCAAGCCGAGCTCTTCGTAATACATGATCGAATGGCGTTGTGGGCGTCCGGTCGCGATCATGACTTCATGACCGGCCTCACGGGCCGCTTGAAGCGCGCGCACGTTGCGCTCACTGATCGTCTTGTCGTCGCGCAACAACGTTCCATCTAAATCGACTGCGATTAAATAACGTGACATAAAGGGTTCCTCTTTTCTACGAGATGCTTATTTCTCAAACCGTACCATATTTCCCGTTTCGACGGAAAGAATATACAATCGAGGTCGCACATTTTACGGTAACAATGCTATACTAAGGTCGTATGAATTTTTCATGAATCATCTGTGAGATGGAGGGGACTATCGATGCGTTACTTAGTCACATTGTTCTGGGCGATCTTGCTTTCGAATACAGCAATCTTTATTATTTCTGCTGTCGATGGCGTGTCGTTCAACGCGATGCTCGCGACATTCTTTGGCGTCGTCATCACGATCTTTATTGTACTCTTGGACACGCTTAACCAAGATATGGGGATTAGCGACGTCGCACAAGAGAAGTAAGACGTCTACAACCAAGCTGGCTCATATCCGAGTCAGTTCTTTTTATATTATTTAGGAGGAATCGAACATGAAAAACAGTGCCAAACGGGCGAACTTCATCACGTTCGCCATCATCGGTGTCATCATCATCGTTGGGATCGCTCTCTTGTTCTTCTTGAACAATGCGAACGAGGAGACAGGCGTCAACGCTGTCACACCGGACGAGCTTGAAACGAAGATTTCAGAAGAAGAGGAAGTCGTCGTCTACTTCTGGCAGACTGGTTGCGAATACTGTGAGCAAGTCAAACCGTACGTCGAGCCACTCATCGAAGAATATGACGCCGTGTCGATCAACTTGGCCGACCACAACGTCTGGACGACTTACGGCATCAACGGAACACCGACAATGATTCGTTTCCAAGATGGAAAAGAAGTCGGTCGTGTGGAAGGTGCCGTCTCTGAACAACAATACGAGACGTTCTTTAAAAACGAGGAGGGCGCACAGTGATCAAAAGCCGCTTGTATCAGACTTTGTTTGAGTTGAACGCGACCCCGGTCATTGCCAAACGACTCCGTGCCTTCGCTGAATCGTCAGCGAGCCGGTCCTTGATCCCTTCGTTTGCGAAAACGTATCAAATCAATCTTGATGAAGCGGCGGAGCCGATCGAGGCTTATCCGAGTTTGCACGCCTTTTTCACACGGCACTTGAAAGAAGGGGTCCGGCCGATCGATGCAAGTCCGGACTCGGTCGTCTCGCCATGTGACGGGAAACTATCCATCGTGGCCGATATCACGGACGATAGCCGCTTCGAAGTGAAGGGACAATCGTACACGCTCGCCGAACTGCTCGGGTCGCAACAAGAAGCGAGACGTTACGCCGGCGGCACGGTCTGTGTTCTCTACTTGAGTCCACGCGACTATCATCGCGTTCACGTCCCGCTCGCCGGGCGGGTGCTCAGCCACTACGAGCTCGGTGACCGTTCGGCCCCGGTCAATGACATCGGCTTGACGGAGACGGTTCGTCCACTCTCACGAAACTATCGCCGCGTCACACGCTTTGAAACGGCGGCCGGGTTGTACGAACATATCATGGTCGGCGCCTTAAACGTCAACACGATCGAATGGACGCTTGACGGCGGCCGCGCTGCCAAAGGAGAAGAGGTCGGATACTTCTCGTTCGGTTCGACCGTCATCCTGTGTTTTGAGAAAGACCGCGTCACGATCGACCCAGCCAAAATCGGTCCGGTGCGACTCGGAGAAGTCATCGGTACGATGCAAAACGATTGATTTTAAAAACTTTTTCAGGCCGACCGAACGATACACTAGTCGTTTGGTCGGTTTTCGTTTACCATAGAAGGGATATCACTACATGTATAGTAGTTGAATCGCTTTAGCTAATTGGAGGAATTTAAACGTGTTTAATCGACTTTATCCGAAACAGTTCGTCGCGTCAGTTTTTGACATCGACCTTGAAGAATTGAAAGACCGTGGGGTTCGCGTCATTTTGACGGACCTTGATAATACACTCGTGGCCTGGGACGTCCCGCACGCACCGGAGCTTCTTTTGCTATGGCTTGAAAAAGTGAAATCACACGGACTCGATGTCATCGTCGTCTCGAATAACAACGAGAACCGCGTACGTACGTTCACGGAACCGCTCGGCCTTCACTATGTGGCGCGTGCGAAAAAGCCGTTGCCGTCTGGATTCAAACAGGCGCTCGCAAAATATGGATACTCGACGAAAGAAGCCATCTTCTTAGGCGATCAATTGTTCACGGACGTGCTCGGCGCCAATATTGCCGGGATTCACGTCATCCACGTGCAACCGGTCGTCAAGACGGACGGACTCGTCACCAAGTTCAATCGAATGCTTGAAAAAGTCGTGTTCGCCCATATGAAACGTCGCGGGAAGTACGTGTTGATCACGAAAAAAGTTGAGGAAATCGCTGTCGATGCGAAGCGCGCCAAAGTGGCGGTCGCTGAGAAAATCGGTGAAGCGATGCACTCTCGTTCCGAAGATTCACATAAAAAAGATGAATAAGGACCTCGAACGCACAGGAAGAAGGAGGCTGTCCATGTACGGCGCGTAAGGCGTCGGAATTAACGCTTCAGGAGTAGCGGCGAGGCGCTACGGTGAATGAAGAAGAGGCAACTCAAATGACAGCAGACAACACTATGGAAGAAACAAAACGTTATTGCGCCGGTTGCGGCGTCGCCATTCAAACGGAAGACCCGACCGGTGTCGGTTATGCACCAAAATCGGCACTCGATCGCGAGATCGTCATTTGCCAACGCTGCTTCAAATTAAAGCACTATAATCAAATTCAAGACGTCGAACTGACAGATGACGACTTCTTGCGTATCTTAAACGGCATCAGCGCGAAAGAAGCGCTCGTTATCAAAATCGTCGACATCTTCGACTTCAACGGTAGCTGGTTGCCGGGGCTCCAACGCTCGGTCGGCACGAACCCCGTCCTCTTGGTCGGGAACAAGGTCGACTTGTTGCCGAAATCGGTTAACCCGAACCGGATGTCCAACTGGATGAAGGCCGAAGCGAAAGAGCTCGGTTTGGAACCGATTGACGTCCATTTGATCAGTGCGAAAAAAGGTCACGGGATCGACGAGCTCGCCGAAAAAATCGAATATTATCGGAAAGGCAAGGACGTCTATGTCGTCGGTTGTACGAACGTCGGGAAGTCGACGCTCATCAACCAAGTCATCAAACGTTTTGGGGCAGAGGACGAGGCCATCATCACGGTCAGTCATTTCCCGGGAACGACGCTCGACTTGATCGATATCCCGCTCGATGATGATGCGAACCTTTATGACACGCCAGGGATTATCAACCGTCACCAAATGGCGCATTACGTCGATGCGAAAGATTTGAAAACGATCACCCCGAAAAAAGAGATCAAGCCCCACGTGTTCCAGTTGAACCCGCAGCAGACGCTCTTCTTCGGTGGACTCGCCCGTCTCGACTACATGGAAGGCAACAAGCGCTCATTCGTTGTCTACATGTCAAACGAGTTGAAGACACACCGGACGAAGCTCGACAAAGCAGATGAACTATACGAAAACCATATCGGTAAGATGCTCAACCCGCCGAACGAGAAGACATTACAAATGTTGCCTCCGCTCGTGCGTCACGAGTTCAGTCTCCGTGACGGCGTCAAGACCGACATAGTCTTCAGCGGACTCGGTTGGGTTGCGATTCACGGAAAAGGTGGACGCATCGCCGCATGGGCACCAAAAGGAGTGGCCGTCACATTGCGTGAGGCGCTCGTATGAGACTGGCCGTTCTCGGTCACCCGATTGCTCATTCGCTCTCTCCCGTCCTGCACGAGCAGTGGCTGAGCGCGTCTGGGCTTTTCGGGCGCTATGAAGCACTCGATGTCGCCCCGGACGAGCTCGGGGACTTGTTTCAAGCGATGCGGGACGGCGTCTGGGACGGCTTTAACGTCACGATTCCGTACAAAGAGGCGGTCATCCCGTATCTCGACGAACTTGATCAGGCGGCTGAAGCCGCCGGTGCCGTCAACACCGTCTATAAACGGGACGGAAAGCTGATTGGGACGAATACGGACGGTGTGGGTCTAGTCAGCGCACTCGACCGTCATACCGATTGGACGGGACGTGTGCTCGTTATCGGGGCAGGTGGGGCAGCGCGCGGGATTATCAGCGCCTTGCCGACCCGAGCCGTCACGGTCACGAACCGAACGATTGAACGAGCGGAGCGCCTCGCGGAGACGTTCGGCATTGAAGCGCAGGCGCTCACCGACGTTGATCCCTCATGCTATGACGTGATCATCCAGACGACTTCGGTGGGGATGGATGGTATCCATTCGCCTCGATCATTAAAAGGTTTACGACAAAACACCGTCGTTTGTGATATCATATATCGTCCACTCGTCACACCGTTTTTAAAGGAAGCCGCCAAAAATGACGCGAAAATCGTCAACGGAACTGCCATGTTCGTCGGACAAGGTGCTTTGGCGTTTGAATATTGGACAGGTGTGAGACCGGATCAACATGTCGGAATGAAGTTAATTGAAAGCTTATTGGAGGAATAAATAGTATGTTATCAGGTAAACAAAAACGCTTTTTACGTGCTGAAGCACACCACCTTTCACCGATTTACCAGGTCGGGAAAAATGGAGTCAGCGAAGCGATGTGCAAAGACATCAGCGACGCGCTCGAAAAACGTGAGCTCTTGAAAGTTCAAGTGCTCCAAAACTGTGCCGATACGCCGAAAGATGTAGCCGGTGAATTGGCTGAGGGCACGAAAGCCGAAGTCGTTCAAGTGATCGGAAAAGTCATCGTCTTGTACAAACAGGCGACTGAGAAAGAAAATCGCCAAATCAAACTCCCATGAGCCGCATCGGCCTGATGGGAGGCACGTTCGACCCGCCGCATCTCGGTCATTTGTTGATTGCCGAGCAGGCACGTGAACAGCTCGCCCTCGACGAGGTCTGGTTTCTACCGGCGGCAACCCCGCCTCACAAGGCGGGGTTCAGTCCGGCCGAGGATCGGATCGAGATGACACGACGGGCGATCGCGGACCAAGCCGATTTCAAGCTGAGCTTGATCGAGTTTGAACGCGACGAACCGTCTTACACGGTCGAGACGATGAGACGGTTGCGGGACATGTACCCAGAGGACACGTTTTTCTTCTTGATCGGGGCGGACTCGCTCGAGTCACTCGAGAAGTGGTACGATTACGACACGCTCGTGACCCTCGTCACGTTCGGGGCCGTTGCGCGTCCGGGTAGCCGGTACCGCATCCCGAGACAGGCAGATGTGCGCACAATCGATATGCCGCAACTCGAGATCTCATCGACCGATATCCGGGAACGGGCGAAACGGGACAAATCAATCAAATATCTCGTCCCACGCGATGTCGAAACTTATATCAAGGAGCGCAACTTGTATGACGTATGAGGAAGCACAATCATTGATTGAGGTGACATTACCGGAGAAACGCTATATCCACACGCTCGGTGTCGTTGAGACGGCAGATCGGTTGGCCCGTTTATACGGTGCCGATGTGGAGCAAGCACGTCTCGCGGCGATGTTGCATGACTATGCGAAATATTTGGATAGCGATATGATGCGCCAAGTCGTGGTCGAGGAAAACCTTG
The DNA here is from genome assembly GCF_018618135.1 of Exiguobacterium sp. s28. NCBI lineage: Bacteria > Bacillati > Bacillota > Bacilli > Caryophanales > Exiguobacterium > Exiguobacterium sp. s28. The sequence continues at coordinate 103,154 of NZ_JACSLL010000010.1, forward strand.
ACCCGAGCTTGCTTGCGTTCGATGACGAACTGCTGCATGCACCGGTCGGCGCGATTCTGTTAGACCGGGCGTATGACCTTGACCCGGCCGTTGTATCGGCCATTAAGAACCATACGACCGGAGAGCCTGGCATGTCACGCCTCGACCAGATTTTATTCGTCGCGGACGCGATTGAACCGAACCGGTCGTATCCGGGCGTCGACACGTTGCGTGACCTCGCGGACCGTTCGCTCGAAGCGGCCGTCGTCGCGACGTTGCGTCAGACAATCGATTATTTATTGAAGAAGTCGGTGCGAATCTTTCCACTGACGATTGAGACGTATAACCATTTTGTGAAAACACCCTAGGAGGTACAGTATGACTGTAAAAGAAGAATTGGAATTGATCGTGAAGGCCGCTGACGATAAGCGTGCCGAAGATATCGTCGTCCTCGACATGGAAGGCATCTCACCGGTCGCAGATTATTTCGTCATCTGCCACGGTAACTCAGAGAAGCAAGTCCAAGCGATTGCACGCGAAATCAAAGACGTGGCCGGCGAGCATGAGCTTCCGCTCCACAAATTCGAAGGCATGGACTCGGCACGTTGGGTGCTCGCTGACCTCGAAAACGTCGTCGTCCACATCTTCCATCGCGATGACCGCGACTACTACAACCTTGAAAAATTGTGGGCAGATGCGCCACACGTTGAAGTGGAAGTCGGCTAATGGCGTACGAAGGGTTCGCCTACGTCTACGATGAGTTAATGAAAGATGCCCCGTACGATGACTGGGTCGCCTTCGTGCGTCGCCACGTCCAAGACGGTGCATCGCTTGCTGACGTCGGATGCGGGACGGGCTCGGCCACGATTCGCTTGGCGGAACATTACGAGACGATCGGACTCGATTTATCCGAGTCGATGCTCGAAGTCGCCCAAGAGAAGGCGCTCGAGGCAGGCATCACACTCCCGCTCTGGCAACAGGACATGCGGGAGCTTGAATTGCCACACCCGGTCGACGCCGTGACGATCCTTTGTGACTCGCTCTGCTACCTCGAGGATGAGGCCGACGTCATCGACACGTTCGAGGCGGTGTACGAACAATTGAAACCGGGTGGCATGTTCATCTTCGATGTACATTCGCCGAACAAGATGCAGACGCTCTTCAATCAGAAGACGTATGCCTCGAACGGAGAAGATTGCTCGTACATCTGGTTCGCCGACCCGGGCGAAGCACCGCTCTCGGTCGTTCACGATTTGACGTTCTTCGTCGCCCTCGAAGATGGCACGTATGAGCGTGTTGAAGAGACACACGAGCAACGGACGTACGAGCCGGGGCAATATATGCAGTGGCTCATCGGGGCCGGCTTCCATGTGAAATCGGTCACCGCTGACTTCACGGACCAAGCCCCGGGCCCGAACGCAGAACGAATCTTTTTTGTCGCCCAGAAATAAACGAGACCCCATCGCGGATTAAACTGCGATGGGGTCTCGAGCTTTTAACGAATCAAATCGCAACATGCGGTCTGATTCTTTTTTTATTGATGGTTCTGCCCAAAGTGAAGCATTGCTGCAGTCATGTTTGCCCAATTCGTGTTTCCGTGCCTCCAAGTCAGGTGTTTAATACTTGATTTATAAAGGCAGCTTTAGCTTGAGTATACTTTTCTCGGTCATTACGAAATTCTTTTGCTAAATGCCTTTTAAGAAGCCCATACTCTTTTACAAGCGAAGGATTGTCTCGTAATTTATCTCGAAACTCAATCTGTTTTCCCCAACGATCTTCTGTCACTTTCATGATGTGTAAATGAGCAACTCGCTTATCATTTTTTACTTTCACAAAAAATCTCCGCCAGGCTTGTCCATCTAGTTCAGGTGGTACATAGTGCCAATCATGCAACGTTAACGTATCAACAATATCGTGGATTTTTTCAAACGATTCGATACTAATCATCACATCTATAATAGGTTTTGCGGGTAGACCAGGAACGGCCGTACTACCTATGTGTTCTGCTTCCTTGATGTCAAACTTTGAAAGTAAGTCGAACAACTCTCTTGTTTCTTGTAGACCTAACCGTGCCCACTGCACATTAGAATCTTCTATTTCAATAGTCTCATAAGCCCAAATCGGAATATTTGAGTGTTCGTGTTTGTCTTCTTTCATGAGTTTATCCCATCTCCCTGAAAGTTTTTTTCACTTTATACTCAGAACCTCATTTTAAAACGCGATATAGAGAACCAGATAATTTTTATCTCATTTTGCTTACAGCCTTGTTTCTCCGTTCACAAGTAATTCAGTGTTGATTCATGGCCCCGTCATAATGCTAATCATAAAAAGAGTCGAAAGGCCCCATTGCAAGTTGAACTGCTCCCCGTCAAGTAGACAGGGCAAATAATGAAAACTAGCCTAGGCGGCTTGAGCCCTGTATTCGACAGGGCTCAAGCCGTTT